>CAMBHC010000001.1 GCA_945866285.1 Candidatus Sulfopaludibacter sp. SbA3
GCATCCGGCTGGTCGCGTCGGCGTCGCGCCACGGCGGCAAGGTGCGCGCGGTCGTCGAGCCGCAGGAACTGGACCACCACGACCCCCTGGCGAACCTCGTCGGTCTCGAGAACGCGCTGTATCTCAACACCGACCTGCTCGGCGAGGTCGGCATCGTCCAACGAACCGGCAGCCTCACGCAAACCGCCTATGCGCTGCTGAGCGACCTCGCGCGCATCTCTCAACGTCTTCATGACCTTTAACTTCTTAACTCGTGGACGCTCATGCCCGGACCATTAACAGGCTTTACCGTTCTGGATCTCACCCGTGTGCTGTCGGGGCCGTACTGCACGATGGTGCTCGGCGATCTCGGCGCACGCATCATCAAGGTTGAGCAGCCCGGCAAGGGCGACGACACGCGGGCCTGGGGCCCGCCGTTCCTCGGCGAGGAGAGCGCGTACTTCCTGAGCATCAACCGCAACAAGGAAAGCGTCACGCTCGACTACAAACCGGCGGCCGGCCGCAAGGTGCTCGCGGAGCTGATCGCGAAGGCCGACGTGCTGGTGGAGAACTTCCGTCCCGGCACCCTCGAGCGCGCCGGGTTCGGGTGGGACGCGGTGCACCAGGAGTTCCCACGACTCGTCTACGCATCGATCGCGGGCTATGGGCAAACCGGGCCGCGCAAGGACGAGGCCGGCTACGACGCCGTCATGCAGGCGGAAGGCGGTCTGATGAGCGTGACTGGCGACGCCGATCGTCCGGGCTACCGACTGGGCGTGGCGATCACCGACATGGTCGCGGGGCTCTACTGCTCACAAGGGATCACCGCGGCGTTGCTGGCGCGCGAGCGCTCCGGCGAGGGACAGCGCGTCGACATCGGGATGCTCGACACCACGGCCGCCCTGCTCACCTACCAGGCCGCCAACTGGTTCGCCACCGGGCAGACGCCGCAACGCCGGGGCAACCGCCACGCGACAATTGCTCCATACGAGACGTTCACCACCGCCGACGGCGAGATCGTGGTCGCGGTGGGCAACGACGACCTCTGGAAGCGCTTCTGCCCGGCGGTGGGCCTGCCCGAGCTGGCCGCCAATCCGCGCTTTGCGACCAACCGCGATCGCATGGCCAACTACGACGACATGCGGCCGCCCATCGATCGCGTCTTCCGCACCGCGACCAATGCCGAGTGGATTGCACGGCTGAATGCCGCCGGCGTGGCCAACGGCGAGGTGCGCGACATTGGACAGATGCTGAACGACCCACAACTGGCCGCCCGCGAGATGGTGCAGACGATGATGCACCCCACGGTCGGCGCGATCCGGGTGGTCGGCGCCCCCATCAAGCTGTCGGCCACGCCCGCCAGCCTGCGAACCCCGCCGCCGGTGCTGGGCCAGCACACCGATGCGGTACTCGCCGAGCTGGGCTACGCGGCCGGAGAGATCGCTGCCCTGCGAGCGAATCGGGTGGTGTGATCCAAGCCCCCAAGTCCCCAAGCCCCTTAACGAAGTAAGATCACGTTAATGGCTGATGTTGCTCTCGTCCGGAAGCGGGTCAAGACCGCGATTGAACAGGCTCGGCGGGATCAGGCGGAACGCCGTGGGCGCGTCACCGAGGCGACCAGGGCCTATGAGGGCTTCCTCGAGAACGCGGCCATCCCGGTCTTCAAGATGTTCGCGAACATCCTCAAGTCCGAAGGCCTGCACTTCGAGGTGATGACGCCAGCCGGTGGCGTGCGCCTGCAGTCGGAGCGGCAGCGCGATGATTGCATCGAGATGGAACTCGATACGACCGCGGATCCGCCGCAGCCGCTCGTCACCATCACGCGCGTCCGCGGCAGCCGCATCGTCCAGTCGGATCGCTCCATCAAGGGCAGCAACCCGCTGGTGCAGCTGACCGAAGATGATGTGATCGAGATGCTGCTGGAAGAACTGCGACCCTGGCTGCTTTAGCCATCAGACGGGTCTAACGACCCGCCGCTACGTCTCGGTTGACACTTAGGCGAGCCGCTCGACCACGCTCGTGTCGATGCCTTCGCGCTTGAGGCCGGCCAGCAGGCGATCGCGATCCGGCGACTTGCGGAACGCTTCGCGGACATCAACAACCCCTGAGTGCACGAGCCCAACCAGCGCGTCGGCCAGCGGCACCATGCCATGCTTGCGGCCGCCTTCGAGTGCGGCTTGCAGCTGTCCCGACGAGCCGTCGCTGATCACGCGGGTGACCGCCGCGGTGGCCAGCAGCACTTCGCGCGCCGCCACCCGGCCGCCGCCCGACTTCTTCAAGAGCACCTGCGCGACCGCGCCGCGGAAGGTTTCCGCCATCGCCGCGCGCACGCCCGCGCGCGCATCGGCCGGTGCCAGTTCCACGAAGCGCTCCACGGCCTCGATAGTCGAGGGCGCGGTGATCGAGACGAACACCAGGCCTTCTGATGCGGCCTGCAGTAGCAGCGGCACCATGTGCGCCGAGGCCAGGTCGTCCACGGCCAGCACATCCGGGTCTTCACGCAGGGCCGCGCGTGCGGCGCTCAGTGCGTCGTCCACACCGCCGCGAATTTCGCGCTGGCTGACAATCGCGGTGCGGTTGTCGTGCACGAGGCGGATCTGCCGTTCGAGCGTGACCACGTACTCGGCCCGCTGACGATTGACCAGGTCGACGAGGGCCGAGACCAGGGTGGACTTGCCGTTGCCCGGCAAGGCGGCCACCAGCACCAGGCCCTGAGGCTCGGTGGCCAGGGCCTGCACTTCACGCGACAATCCCAACTGTTCGGCGGTCGCCGCGCGCGTCGCGATCATATGGAACACGACGCCGGGGCCGCGGTGATCCGTGAACGTGATGCAGCGCACGCGGCCGAGATCCGCAAACTCGGTGAGCCACTCCGTGGACTCGCCGCGACCAACGGCTTCCTGCTCGGCTTCGGGCACGATTTCCATCACCGCGGACTCGACGTCGGCGCGGGAGAGTGGCGGTTCGCCGTCCAGCGGACGAATGTCGCCTTCGACCCGAATCGAGGGCCGGCAATCAGAGGTCACAAACAGCGCGGACGCGGCGCGGGCCGCGGCCAGGCGCAGCAGGCGCTCAACGCCGGAGCCGCGCATCGCGGCAGCCCGTGGCGGCACTTCAATGCGAACCGTCCGGGTCATCTGGAGAACGGGGGCACGCTCGGCGACGGCCGGCGCCTCGTCAATCACCACCGGCTCATCGATCGCGAGCGGTTCCTCGACGAGGGCCGGCGCATCAGCGACGATGGGCAGCTCTTCGACAACCGGAGCCGGCTCCTCGCTGACCAGCACCGGTTCCGCCATCACCTCGAGCGGCGCTTCACTGACCTGTGCCGGCTGGTCGATGGCCGCAACGGGCACCGGCACGTCCACCAGTGTCGGCGGCACGTCGAGGTTCACCGGCGGCGCGGCCACCGCCGCCACCGACTTGCGGCGACGGCGGATCTCAATCCAGATGTCGTCGCCCCCGCGAGCCGCCACCACCGTAAAGGCGTCGTGGTCCCGCGGCGGCAGGCGATGTTCGACGGCGCCGAACTCCTCAAGCGAATCCTGGGCGGCCGCGGGCAGCAGCTGCTGCAGCATGCCGGTCATCGCGCCGAGGTTCAGGATCTGCGACGACAGCTCCTGCGTGCCCGCGCCCACGACAACGTACGGCCGCTCACCGACGTGCATCACCAGAGCGTCGCCATCGGCGCGGACCATCGCGGTCAGAAGAGATTCGACTAGTGCCATTCTTCAAAGTGCCAAGGGTGCCAGGGTGCCACAGGTGCCAGAGTACCAAGTGTGCCAGAGTGCGGTGCCGTGGCCCGCGTGCCAAGCTGTGTATCGGCGAGCATTGGCCTGCACCTTGGCACGGTTGGCACCGTGGCACCTTCTTAGTTCATCGGCTGCGGCGAGGGCAGACGTTAGCGAGACCGTTCGGCCAGGTGCAGGGTCATCAGGCCGAACAGCAGCGGCACCACGCGAACGTTGGTGAATCCACGCGCCGCGAGCAGCGCCGCGACACCGGTCGCGCCGGGGTAGCGGCGAATCGATGCCGGGATGTAGCGATACGTGTCGGGGTCGCGATGCAAGAGCCAACCGAGAGTGGCGCCAACCACCGTCAGGTACGACAGGTAGACGGCGCGGACCAGAGCGGGTTGCGGTCGATTGAAGTCCAGCGAGAGCAGGCGGCCGCCCGGCCGCAACACCCGGGCGATCTCGTCGATGGCGAGGGTGAGGTCCGGCACATTGCGAAGCCCATATCCCGTTGTCACGAGATCAAACGACGCGGACCGCAGCGGCAGGTCCGTCATGTCACCGGTGATGAAGCCGACGGGCGCTTGCCCGCCGTAGCCTTGGCGACGGTGGGCGAGTTGCAGCATGCGATGGGTGAGGTCCAGGCCGACCACCCGCGCGCCCTTGGCAGCCGCGGCGAAAGCGATGTCGCCGGTGCCGCAGGCCAGATCCAATGCGCGCTCCCCGGGCCGCACCTGCGCCATCTTGATGAGCGTCCGCTTCCAACGCGCATCCTGTCCGTAGGACAGCACCGCGGTGATGAGATCGTAGCGATCGGCAATGGTGGTGAACAGCGCGCGGTTGTAGGCGCGCTTGCGTTCGGGTGAATCGAATGCCGACCGCAGGGACATCAGAACCCGAAGACGGCGCGCGCTACCGCCGCCGTGAACAGCGTCACGATGAAGCCGAGGGCCAGCGGCATCAGCGCGCCGATCGCGGTCCACTTCGCGCTCAAGGTCTCTTTGTAGATGGTGATGATGGTCGTCGCGCAGGGATTGTGGAGCAGCGAAAACAGCATCAGGTTCACCGCCGTCAGCATGGTCCAGCCATGCTGGTCCACGAGCAGGGCGCGCAGCCCATCCATGGAGTCCATCTCGGTCATCATGCCCTGGGACATGTACACCATCAGCATGGTCGGGACCACGATTTCGTTGGCCGGAATGGCGATGATGTACGCGAGCAGGATCACGCCGTCGAGACCCATCGCCCAGCCCAGCGGCTGGAGGAAATCAGCCGTCCGCGTCGCCAGGCTGACGCCGCCGGGCGAGATGTTGGCCAGCAGCCAGATCACCGCACCGGCCGGGGCCGCCGTGACGATCGCGCGCCACAACACGAACAGCGTGCGGTCAATCAGCGAGGTGTAGAGAATGCGGGCCATCGCCGGCCGCCGGTACGGCGGCAGCTCCAGGGTGAAGGCTGAGGCCTCACCGCGCAGCACCGTGCGCGACAGCGCCCACGACACCACCAGCGTGAATGCCACGCCCACCAGCACGATGCCCACCACCGCCCCGGCGGCGACCAGCGACGCCACGGCTGGCGGGAACGCCGCCGCCACGAAGATCGTGGCCAGCATGATCAAGGTCGGAAAGCGGCCGTTGCAGGGCACGAAATTGTTGGTGAGAATCGCCACCAGCCGCTCGCGCGGCGAGTCGATCACGCGGGTCGCAATCACGCCGGCCGCGTTGCAGCCGAAGCCCATCGCCATCGACAGCGCCTGCTTGCCATGCGCCCCCGCGCGCTTGAACAGGTAGTCGAGATTGAACGCCACCCGCGGCAGGTAGCCGAGGTCCTCGAGAATGGTGAACAGCGGGAAGAAAATTGCCATCGGCGGCAGCATCACGCTGATCACCCACGCCAGGCCGCGATAGACGCCGTGCCACACGAAGCCGGTGACCCACCACGGCACCCCGAGTTGCGTGAACCACGCCGCCGCCAGGTCTTCGAACCAGAAGAATCCGGTCGCGAGCATTTGCGACGGGACATTCGCGCCGACGATGGTCAGCCAGAAGATCACCGCCAGGATGCCCAGCATCAGCGGCAACCCGAACAGTCGCGAGGTGACCACGCGATCGATTCGCTGATCGAGTTCAAGCGGACCCGAACCGGAATCCTGCACGGCCCGCCGCGTAATGCGCTCGACTTCCCCGTACAGCGACGTCACGACCTCTTCGCGGAAGCCGGCATCGAGCGAACGGCGCAGCGCCGCCGCCTCGCGGACAATGTCGCCGGGGGTCACGGTCAGCGACTCGCTCATTGCGCGCCTTGCAGCGCGATTTTCCTGCTGAAGCGCGCGTCCGGCTTCTGCTGGCGCACCACCAGTTCGGCGAGTCGTCCGCTGGCCAGCGCTTCCTCAACCGGCACGTCGCCGTCGAGCAGGCGAATGGCAATCCAGCGTGCGTTCGGTACGCCAGGTGCGGCCGCTTCGATCATCGGCACCAGCTTGCTGACCGCATGTTCGAACGCCGCCGTTCCCTTCGAGCGCAGCGGCTGGGTCACGGCTTCGCCCGAGGCCACCGCGGCCACTTCGCCGAGCAAGGCCATCATGTTCTCGCCAGTGCGCGCCACCACTGGAATGGCCGGCACGCCCAGATCGCGCGCCAGGCTGCGCGTGTCCACCGCGATGCCGCGGCGCTTCGCTTCATCCATGAGATTCACGGCAATGACGACGCGATCGGTGATCTCGAGCACCTGCAGGACCAGGTAGAGGTTGCGTTCGAGGGCGCTGGCATCCACCACCACCACGGTGCAGTCGGGGCGCCCGAACAACAGGAAGTTTCTCGCCACTTCCTCATCGTCGGAGGCCGAGAGCAGCGAGTAGGTGCCAGGCAGGTCGACGAGCTTGTAGCGGACGCCGCCGAACTGGAAGCCGCCCTCGGCCCGCGTCACGGTCTTGCCGGGCCAGTTGCCGGTGTGCTGGCGAAGGCCGGTCAGGGAATTGAACAGCGTCGACTTGCCGGTGTTCGGGTTGCCGGCCAGCGCGACCACATGATCGAACGCGCCGACCGCGGCCCCGAGCTGGGCCATCTCGGCGTGCACCGGGCAGGTTTCGCAATTGTGTTCAACGCTCATGATCGGTGTCTCAATTCGTCCTCACGCAAGCGGCTTGCGCAATCACGCAAGCGGCTTGACGAGCACGCGGTCCGACTGTTCGCGACGAAGGGCGATGGTCGTCCCGCGCAACCGATACGCGCGCGGGTCGCCGGCGAAGGTGGCCAGGTCGCTGCGAATGCGCGCGCCGGGCGTGAACCCAAGGTCGAGCAGCCGGCGCCGCGCAAAGCCGCGAAACGCGGGATCGAGGGCAATCACCTCTGCGGATGCTCCGGACGGCAGCCCCGACAGCGGCAGGACGCCTTCGGGCCACGGCTGTGCCACCTGCGCGGCGGTCACCGCGGCCACGTGGATGTTCGAGGCGACCATCGGGGCAAGGCGGTACTCGTTTTCGCCATCGCTCAGAACCACCCGCGTCGGTGACCGATCGACCACGCGAATGACCTGCCCGAGCCTGAGGCCTTCGGCCGACAACTGCGCATAGGCCAGCGGCGGCTCATCCTCGAGATGAACAATGCGCCCGGGCGTCGAGGGTGGCCACGCGCCCAGCGGCGTGCCCGGCGACTCGGGGACCGAGCCATCGCCTGTCGGAATCGGGTCGCCATGCGGATCCATTACGGGATGCCCCATCGCGGCCGACAGCCGATCGAGTTGCGCCTTGCTCAGGCTGTGCTCGGCCCGCTCGGCTGCTTCGTGCACGCGATGAATCGGCACGCCCAGTTCGTCGGCGAGGTAGAGCTCCCACAGGCGATGCGCGCGCAGGACGTGCAACGCAACACGCTCGCCCTCGGCCGTGAGCTGAAACTGCGCCCCTTCAGAGCGGACCAGGCCCTCGCGTTCGAGGCGTTGCGTCAGCGCCATCAGTTGGCGATCGCCCATGCGCAGCGCGCCTTGCAGCGAAGTGAACGAGGCGGCATGGCCGTCGGTGGCTTGCCGCAGCAAGTGCTTGAGGGCGTTCTCGGTCCGCTCGCGCGCTTGCGCGAGGCGGTGCTTCCGGACCGCCGTGACCGCGCCATACTCGGGCGCGAACACCGCCAATCCAACCGCGATGAGAAGGAGGAGGTAAATCGTCAATTTTGATTAATCAAAATTACACCACGGCGGCACACAAAAAGTCAACCACGCCAGGCCTTCAAGTTTGGTAACATGCTGAAAAATAGATGCTTCCGTCGAGCACCGTCGAAAACTACCTGAAGGCGATTTACGTCGGCGAGACCCACCTGACGGACGGGCAGAAGCTCGTCCCGATGGGTCAGTTGGCCGGTGCCCTCGGCATCGCCCCGGGCACTGCCACCACCATGGTGAAGGCCCTCGCCGAGTCTGATCTCGTCGACTACGAGCCCTACAACGGCGTGCGGCTGACCGCCGCCGGCCAGAAACTGGCGGCGCGCGTGTTGCGGCGGCATCGCCTGATCGAGTTGTTCCTCGTCCAGGTGGTCGGCATGAAATGGGACGAGGTCCACGACGATGCGGAGCAGATGGAGCACGTGGTGTCGGATGCGTTAATCGAACGCATTGACGAGATGCTCGGCCGGCCCGAAGTCGATCCGCACGGCGATCCCATCCCCACGGCCGACGGGCAGCTCCCGCATCGTACGCTCGAGACCTTGTTGACTTGCCCGCTCCACACGCCGGTGACGGTGGCGCGCGTCACGGATCAGGATGCGGCGTTCCTGCGCTTCATCGAGAGCCACAACCTGAAGCCTGGGCAGACAATTGAAGTGGAAGCGCGCGATGACGTGTCTGACAGCGTGCGCCTGAAGGCCCCGAACGGCGTGCGCATGACCCTTGGCACGCGCGCCGCGTCGAAGCTGCTCGTTACCGGATGAGGTCGAGCACCGCGGCCAGATCGCGGGGATGGTCAACGACAAACGGAGTCGCCGGTGGCGACTCGCCAAACTTCAAGGCGCCGAAACCATAGCGCGCGAACACAAACGGACAGGATGCGGCCACTGCCGTCAGCGCATCGGCCGGCGAATCGCCAATCAAGACAATCTGATCGCCAGGCGCCAGTGCGCGCAACGCCTGAAGGCCGCGCGGGTCAGGCTTGCGGCCGTACTCGCCGTCGCCGCCAATCACGCGGGTGAAGAAGCCGCGCAAGCCCAGCGCCTCCAGCAACCCGATCGCCGGCCCCAGCGGCTTGTTGGTGAGTACCGCCAGCGGCCCACGCCGCATGGCCCGCCCCAACTCTTCGTGAATGCCAGGATAGGCGACGGTGTGATCCATCAGCCGCCGATCATAGATCTTCAGGAAGCGGTCGAGCGCGCCCGGCGTTTCGGGGTCGAGGCCAGATTGCTCCAGCGCCCGCCTCACCAACACCGGCGCGCCATCACCGACCATCGTCACGACTTGCGCCACCGACAGGGGCGGCGCGCCGTAGGCTTGCACCAGCTCGCTCGCCGCCTCGCCGAGGTCGCGCGCCGAGTCGATCAGCGTGCCGTCCAAATCAAAGGCTATGATCACAAGGCGTTGATCATAACGGCATGAACACGCTGGTCCTATTGTCGGGCGGACTCGACAGCGCGGTGCTCGCTGCCCACGAAGCGCAACACGCCACCGTACAGCCGCTGTACGTCAGCGTCGGACTGGCGTGGGAAGGCGCCGAACTGGCGATGGTCGATCGCCTGCTGGCGGCGCCGGCGTTTCCGGAACAGGTGCGGCCGCTCGTACGCCTGGAGTTCACCATGCGCGACGTGTACAGCGCCTCGCACTGGGCCATTCGTGGCGTGCCCCCCGCTTACGACACGCCGGATGAAGACGTCTACCTCGCAGGCCGCAATCTCGTCTTGTTGACGAAAGCCGCCGTCGTTGCGGCCAGGAGCCACGCGCATCGCATTGCCCTTGGGCCGTTGGCGGGCAATCCGTTTCCCGACGCCCGTCCCGAGTTCTTTGCCGCCATGGCCACGGCGCTGTCGCTTGGCCTGGCTCACCCGATCGAGATCGCCACACCCTTCCTGAACTGGGACAAGGCGCGAGTCATTCAGCGCGGCGTCGAGCTCCGGGTCCCGCTGGCGTTGACGCTCTCGTGCATGAGCCCGATCATCACCGCCGACCTGCCGCACCACTGCGGCCTGTGCAGCAAGTGTCGCGAGCGCCGCGACGCGTTTACCGCCGCTGGTGTCACGGACCCCAGCGTCTACGCCCACCCATCACCGCGCGCCTGGCGGGCAGGACAGTCGTTGGCCGGCGGAGCACTGACCTGACGACGTTTGGAGAGGTAACCGAGATGGCGAACGAAGACTCGAAATCACAACAACACGGGTTGGTAGCGCCGACCGCGCCGGCACACGCCCACGAATGGACCCACGATGACGTGGAGCCCACGGTCCCGCCGGTTTCGGTCAGCACCTGCTCCTGTGGCGCCATTCGGCGCTCGTGGCAGGACGATGACGGTGAGTATCGTGAGGAGATTGGCTATCTGTCGTAACGTGGCGCTCAGTGAACCCAGGGCGACTCGCGTAAACTACGCGCATATGCGCTCATTGGTCACGGCTCTCGCACTTTCGGCACTCGCCTTCTCGTCAATCGTCATGGCGCAGGGTTCCGCGCGGATCAATCCCATGATCGCGCTGCACGAGCGCGGGTTGCCGGTGTTCGGCGTCACGCACCCGCCGATCGTCGCAGGCGGACGCGGACCAGCCAGCGTGGCGGGGTCGAACGCGCCGGTGGCGGCTCCCCTGCCCTCCCTGGTCGACGCCGCGCGCGAGACGATGGCATACCGGTTCAGCGACTTTGCCTACGACAACTACGCCAGCGCCAATGCCGATCGCTTTCTCGGCTACATGGGCGCCATGCTGGCCGCCGGCGGTTCGGCGCGGGAACACGCCTTCATCTCAAAGGTGCCGATCATTCATACGGATCCCGCAGTGGCCACCGCCCGCATCGTCGAGCAACTGAATGCCGGTCATGTCGGCGTGATGCTGCAAGAGGTTGAAAGCGCGGATGAAGTCCGCGCCGGGCTGGCGGCCCTGCGCTTTGCCGCCAAGGGCGGAACCCGCCCCAATGACGGTGTGGGTCTCGCGGCCGCCTATTGGAAGCTGACCGAAGCCGAGTATCGCGAGAAGGCCGACCCCTGGCCGCTCAATCCCAGGGGCGAGTTGGTTCTGTGGGCGATCGTCGAGAGCAAGAAGGGCATCGCCAACATCCGGGAGATCGCACAGGTGCCCGGCCTCACCGTGATCGTCGTCGGAGCCGGCACACTCGGCGGCGTGTTCTCGACGACCGGTGCCGACGGCCAACGGGTGCGCGATCAGGCAGGGTTTGACGCGGGCGTGTCAGCCATCCTGTCCGCCTGCAAGGAATTCAAGGTGGCGTGCAGTCACCCTGCGAACAACCCGACGGAGGTCGCGGATTTCATGGCGCGCGGCTTTACGGTGTTTACGATGCAGCGGCGCGATCCCGCCGCGTTCGATGCGATCACCACGGGGCGCAGGATTTCCGGGCGGCACTGACCTGTGCGCGCCTACCGTTCGATGCGGATGGTGCCGTCGCCGGTGCGGACTTTGAGGGCCTTGCCGCCCTCGCCCATCTTGCTGCGCATGGTGCGCCGCCGCTCACGGCGCTCGTCGCTGTCCTCGCCCGGCTTACGCTCACCGGCCTGATCTTCCAGCAACGGATGCGATGACCGCACGGTGCCGTCGCTGGTTTCGGCGTCGAGCTCCGCGTTGAAGACCGACGGCAAGGTCAGCGTGATGCTGCCGTCGCCGGTGGTGAGGTCCCAATTGTCGGTCATCACGGTATCGACGTCGATCTGCGCTCGGACTGATCCGTCACCGGTCTTCAAGTGCAGCACCGACGGCTTCCCCTCGAAGCCAATGCTGCCATCGTCGGTCTCGAGGTCGATCTTGCCGGTGATCTTGTCGAGGCGAATGGAGCCGTCGCCGGAGCGGATGTTGATGTCGCCGGCCAGGCGCGTCGCCGTCACGCTGCCGTCCACGGTGGTCAGCGCGATCTTGCCGTCGAGCGCCTCGGCGCGAATGGAACCATCGCCGCTGCGCGCGACGATGTTGCTGGCACGGGGCACGGCGACGCGCAGGCGCGCCGTGGGCGCGATGTGGACGCCAATCGTGAGCCCGCCGTATTCGGTGCGCGACGGGCCGGTCACCTTCAAGACGATCTTGTCGCCCTGCTGGGTGGCTTCGACCTTAATCTGATCGATCAGCGACTGCTCCATCGCGCGCTTTTCAATCTCGACTTCCACCTCGGCCTTGTCCCAGGAGTGGATCTCGATGGCGCCGTCGAAGGTATCGAGGTCGATCTCGGGCAGGCCGGCGACCTTGAACGTCTTGGTCTCGCGGGCCGACAGCCCCTCGGTGTTGAGGTTGACCTCGCACGCTGCCAGGAACGTGGACGCGAGCAGTAACGCGCCGGTAATGGGCAGGGCGCGATGGGTCGTGAACGTCATGGGCACCTCAGGCAGATAGACGAGCCGATCCGGATTACTGTTCCAATGCCGGGCGGCCGGCCAGGTAGGTCTGCCTGACGGCCAGACCCGGCCCGAGAACCACCAGGTCGGCGGTCATACCAGGGGCAATGGCGCCAACGCCGGCCAGTCCCAGTTCGGTGGCTGGGGTGGTCGAGCACATCTGGGCTGCGTCAATCAGGGACACACCGGCTCGTTGGACCAGTGTCCTGAACGCCGCATCCATCGTGAGGATGCTGCCGGCCAGGGTGCCGTCTGCCAGTTCGGCGGTGCGCCCGGTCACGACGATCTCCTGGTCGCCCAACCGTGTCCGCGACCCGACCGGCAACCCCGATCCGGCCGTGCCATCAGTGATCGCCATCATGCGACGCGCGGACTTCATGCGTATCGCCAGCGACACCAGTGCCAGGTGCACATGAAACCCGTCGCAGATGATCTCCGCCGCGACCGCCTCAGATTCAAGCACCGCACCGACGACCCCGGGCGAGCGCGACGTGGGCGATGACATGCGATTGAACAGGTGCGTGGCATGCCGCACGCCCGCCGCAATGGCCGCACGTGCTTCGTCGTAGGTGGCGCCGGTATGGCCGATCGACACGCGATGCCCGGCGGCCACGAAGCGGCGAACCAGGTCCAGGCCGCCCGGCAGTTCCGGCGCGAGCGTGATTATGCCGGTGGCGGCACCGTGACGCGCAATCACCGCGAGAATGTTGGCGGCGCTGAAGTCACCCTCGGCGGTTTCACTGGCAGGCAGGACTGAAGTCCCGCCGCTACGCAACCGGTCAGCGCCCATCGGCGGCAGGCGCAAGCATCGCGGCGGTTGCGCACCGCTCCAGGCCGGATTGATGAAGTTGCTTTCCAGGTGCGCCGGCAGCACGCGCGCGGATTGGGGTGCGGGCGACGACTGCGCCGCGGTCACGGCGGCCAGCAGGTCACTGAGCGTCGATGGATCGCAGGCCACCGACGTGGGACAGAAGCCCGTGACGCCAAACTTCGGCATTCGGCGCGCAATCTCGGCGACGGCGCTGCCGCCGGCGAGCACGTCAATGCCCTCGACACCATGAACGTGAACGTCGATGTAGCCGGGGACAATCACGTGGCCGGCGCAGTCGATCCGGGTGGCGCCGGCTGGGCCATCGATGTTGCGGGTCTCAATCGATTCGATGCGACCGTCGCGGACCACCAGCGTGCCCCTCGGCACGACCCGATCCGGCAACACCAGGTCGGCGCCGGCCAGCACCATCACGCGGCGGAACGCGCGGCCGACCGCGCGGCGCCAATGGCCACGCCGTCGGCGCCAAGGGTCGACAGCACGATGCGCACGTGCTCGGCCTGCGCGGGCCGCAGCCGGCGGCTGCACTCCACGCGAATGGCGTCGAGCATCATGTCACCAGACGAGGCGAGGGTGCCGCCCAGCACGATGACTTCAGGGTCCAACATGGTCGCGAGGTTGGCCACCGCCATGCCGACGTACTTCGCGGTGTCGCGAACCACCGAGATGCAGACGCCGTCGCCCACCCGGGCGCCCTGAAGCACATCGTCAGCGGTAATCCGCGTCAGGTCGCCGCCGACGTGGTCGGCGACGGCCGAGCGATCACCCGACTTGATGCGCCACACGAGACGCCGCACGATGCCGGCCGCCGCGACTTCTGCTTCCAGGCCGCCGTGGCGACGATAGTCCTCGCGCTCGACCGGGTTGAGAGCCAGCCAGCCGATCGAGCCGGCGAGACCGCGCGCACCGGCCCACGGGGCGCCGTTGATCAGGACACCCGCGGTGACGTGCAGGCCAATGGCGCAGGTGATCACTTGCTGGAAGCCGCGCGCGGCGCCACACCAATGCTCGGCGATGACCGCGGCGGTGCCCGCGGCGATAGCCGTGGCGGCGCGTGCCCCTGGGGCCGCCGCCGACAACGCCGCAACGATCTCGGCAGGCACCGGTTCGCCGGCCTGCGGCAACGCGACGGCAAGGGCTGACACGTTGCCACCGGCGCCGGCGATCGCCTTGCGCGCGGTGTCGCTGATGGCATCGGCGATGTTGCCGGGGGCTGGCGGCAGCTGTTCGCGAGACAGCACCCGCCCGCTGTCGTCAACCACGACGGCGCGGGTGACCGAATCCGAGAAATCGACGCCGAGCGTCAGTTCAGGCATGGTCAGGATGATCCATCACGAACAGGACGCCCCATCGCAGTTGCTCCCGCATGTGGCGGACCACGCCCGCTGGCAGGTTGGCATCGGCATACACCCGGGTCAGGCGCGACCCTTCCCGCGCTTCTTAATCTGTTTGCGGGCCTCGCGTTCGAGATCGTCGACCAGCGTCTGCCGCTGCGCGAGTAGCCTCTTGTGCTTGCGGCGGCCGTTCTTGTGGCCGACGGCATACTCGCAGAACAGTGGGAAGGCGATCGTCGAATCGGCGTACACCACGGCGGTGTCAGGCAGCACGCTCGGATTGATCTTGCCCCAACTCACGGCTTCGGCCGGCGTGGCGCCAGACAATCCACCCCACACCACCGAGTCGGTGGTGATCTGGATGAAGTAGTCGTTGCCACCCTTGGGAATGCCGTAGACCTCCCACAGAGTGGGCTGGCCTTGCAGATAGAAGTTCTTCGGCGAGCCGCCGCCCAGGATCACGCAGCCGTTCTTCTCGGCGGCGCGGATGATCGCGCACACCTCGTTGACGTCCTTGTTGGGATCGATCTGCAGCGTGCTGCGGTTGATTAACTCGTGGTACGCGACGTTCATGCCGATCGAGCTGTCGCCCGGAGACGAGGTGTAGATCGGGACACCGTACTTCGCGGCCGAGGCGACCACCGAGTACTTGGCGCAGCCGGGGCGCACCTTCAGCAAATGCTTGCCGAGCGCCTCGTGCAGTTCGGCCGAAGACATCGGGCCTTCGAGGCCGCTCGACACCAGGAAGTCGCGGATGAAGCTGTCGGTATCGAGCAGCACCTGCGCGGGAAACAGCACGTCGTAGATGCGAATGACGCCTTCGTCATAGAGCACCCGGTCATCGACGAACGGCGAACCTCGGCGCAGCGTGAAATTCAGCGCGTAGTGCAGGTCGTGATAGAGGTTGGCCCCGGTGCTGATGATGAAGTCAATCAGCCCGCGCTCCATCAGCTCGATCACGCAACCGCCAAGGCCGGCCGGGGTCATGGCGCCGGCGATCGTCAGGGCGATGGTGGTGTTGTTCTGCTTGGCGAGCATCTTGTCGCCATAAATTCGGCAGGCCTCGCCCAGGCGCGCCCCGTTGAAGGCCTGAAAGCCCTCATCGATCAGCGTGCGGATGGCCGCGCTGCCCTTCGGCCGGTAGTAGCGAATGGGCTTGCCCTTGAGAAATGACTTGGCGCCTTTCGGCGCGCCAGCAGCACGGTACGGCATGGCTTCTAGACTATTCCAAAACTTGCCCGCTCGCAGGCTGGTTTCGGGGCATCTGGCCTGGCTTTGGAGTAGCATCTGGACTGTGACTGAGGGCGCGTGGGTCCCCGTAGCGGGCGTGCTGGCCGCCGGTATCATGGCAGCTGTCCTGTTCTTCTGGTGGAAGGGCCAGCCGTTCGCCGACGGCGACGTGTTCCGCGCCAGCCGCCTGTCGAGCGGCAACCGGTTCTTCCCGACCCAGGTCCTGGTTACACCGGCCTCGGTGGTCCACTACACTCCGGAAGTGGTCGGCCGAAAAGAACATTCGATCCACATGGCACATGTGGCGTCGGTCAGCATTGATACCAACCTGTTCTTCTCCAACGTCCTGATTGAGACGACCGGCGGCACAACCCCGGTGGCGTGCCATGGGCACCGCAAGGCCGATGCGATCCGCATGAAGCAACTGATCGAGCAGTACCAGACGCAGTACTACCGCACCGCCGGTACGCCATCCGCTGCCGAGGTGTCGCGTGGATGACCTGACCTTCACGGCACGCCGGCACAGCGCCGGCAGCGGCAGCCATCGTGGCGAGCCCCCCGACCTCGAGACGCGCTTCAAGACCCTGGTGCAATCGCCGCTGCGCGCCGGAATCCTGCGTTTCCTCTCGGCCCGCCCAGAGGAGTCGTTCGATAACGAAGCGATCATGCAGACCTTCGGGCGCATGCGCCAGGACGTCGACAACTGCATCCGCGAACTGGTCGAGTTCGGCGTCGTCCGCAAGAACCCGGGTGACACCGCGACCTACGGCGCCATGCGGCCCGACGCGGAACCCATCGCAAAGCTGCTGGACGTGTTTCTCGAAGGCCGCGCCTACCTCGGCATCGAAGAAGCCTCGCCGTCGGTGCAGCGCTTCCGCGAAATGATCGGCCGCGACGAGAAGATGCTGGCGATCTTCGAGTGGATCCGCACCGCCGCCAAGTCCGACATCTCGGTCCTGATCCTGGGCCCGACCGGCTCGGGCAAGGAAGTGGTCGCGCGCATGATTCACGAACTGTCGCGGCGCGGACCCGAGAACTTCCAGGCCGTGAACTGCGCGGCCCTGCCCGACAGCTTGTTCGAGTCGGAAATCTTCGGCTACGAAAAAGGCGCCTTTACCGGCGCGCATGACCGCAAGCCTGGCCGCCTTGAGCTGGCCAACGGCGGTACCTTGTTCTTTGACGAGGTCGGCGACATGTCGTTGATGGCACAAGCCAAGTTGCTGCGTGTGCTTGAGGAACGCCGGTTCGAGCGCCTGGGTGGCAATAAGTCGATTCACGTCGACTTCCGCCTGATCTCGGCGACCAATCGCCCACTCGACATGTTCGTCCGCGAAAGCCGGTTCCGCGAGGACCTCTACTACCGCATCAACGCCTTTGCGATCCGCCTGCCGTCGCTGCGCGAACGCGCCGTCGACATTCCGGTGCTGGCCAATCGCTTCCTGGCGCGCTACTGTGCGGCCAACGGCCTGCCGCTTGACGCCAAGCAGTTCTCGTCGGAAGCCCAGGACCTGATGGCGTCGTACCATTGGCCCGGCAACATCCGCGAACTCGAAAGCACGGTCTCGCGAGCGGCCCTGTCCGCGCCGGGGCGGTCGATTCGCGCGGCCGACATCGAGTTCCTTCACGGCCATGCCATGGCGCGACCGGACGAGACGTCCAATCGCCTGCCCTCACTCCGCGACTCCGAACGCGCGCACATCATTCGCGTGCTGGAGGCGACGGCGTGGAACAAGCTCGAAGCCGCCAAGGTTCTCGACATCAGCCGAGGGACGCTCTACCGCAAGATTGAGGAATACGGCCTGGAACCTGCCGCCGGGTCAGGACGGCGACGCGGCCGGAGCTAAGGCGTGCAAACGCCGCCAGTTGATTCACTCTGTCGCTTAATGTCATATCAAATAAGGCGCGAGGCGCCGTATTTTGTTGTCTGCATATGACTCTATGGTCGTGTATACTCCATCCCGTCGTGAAGAAGTTACCAGCCCCACAGCTCCCTGCTCATTCGTCTCGAGGCTCGATGTCGCCCGTTGCGGAACCCACCCGCGCCAAGGCGGTCTGGGGTTCATAAGAAAATAAAGCGCACATGCGCTCCTTGCCGCTCGCAGCCCGTATCTACATCGGCGCCACCGTTGCCATCGGCGCCCTGCTGCTGGTGTCGCTCGGTCCAAAATCGACATTCGCCAGTCCCTACCTCTTCACTGTCCTCCTGCTAGGTTCGGCCTTCACTTCAGCATTCAAGGTCAGCCTGCCACTCGCCAAGAGTGGCTCGACGATGTCGGTCTCGTACGCGGTTGACTTCGCGGCGCTGCTGCTACTGGGCCCGAACGAAACGATGATCGTCGCGGTCATCAGCGCGTGGAGCCAATGCACCTTCCGGATGAAGGTGAAAAACCCGGTCTATCGCACGCTGTTCAGCATGGCGTGCCTCGCCATTACGGTGCAGGCCGCAGGCTTCGTCTACGAGGCGCTAGGCGGCGTTCCTGGCACCCTGGCCCACGACGTGCCCGGCCTGGCCAAGCCCCTCGTCGCGGCCGCGACGATGTATTTCGTGTTCAACACGTGCCTGATCGCCATCGCCGTGGCGCTGGTCACGCGACAGACGTTCGTCGCGGTGTGGAACCAGAATTTCCTGTGGAGCGCGCCCAGTTACTTCGTCGGCGCCGGCGCCGCCGCCATCGCCACGTGGGCGGTGATGACCTCTGGAGTGGCAATGGCCATGCTGGCCGCCGCCCCGCTCTACCTGACCTACCGCACCTACAAGGTCTACCTCGGGCGCATTGACGACGAGCGCCGGCACGTTGAGGAGATGGCCGACCTGCACCTGGCGACGATCGAAGCGCTGGCGCTCGCGATCGACGCCAAGGACCAGACCGCCCAGTCGCACATCCGGCGGGTGCAGGTCTACGCCACCGGCCTCGCCCGCGGCCTCGGCATGTCCGACACCGAGGTCCAGGGCGTCAAGACCGCCGCGCTGCTCCACGACATCGGCAAGCTCGCCGTTCCCGAGCACATCCTGTCGAAGCCGGGTCCGCTCACGCAGGAAGAGTTCCAGAAGATTCGTGTCCACCCGCAGGTCGGCGCCGAGATCATCAGCGCCGTGCCCTTCCCGTATCCGGTCGCGCCGCTCATCCTGAGCCACCACGAACGGTGGGACGGCAAGGGCTATCCGCAGGGCCTCAAGGGCGAGGAAATTCCGCTCGGCGCGCGCATCCTGTCGGTGGTCGACTACTTCGACGCACTGACGTCCGATCGGCCGTATCACAAGGCCATGACCCACGTCGCCGCCCTGGCCCTCTTGCAGCAGGAAGTCGGCCGCGCCCTCGACCCGACCGTCGTCGCAATGTTCATCAAGATGGAAGCGGAGATGGCTGCCGCCGCCAGTACCATCGACACCGCGACGCCGCGCCGCCTGTCGCTCGAACCGACCAACGAGCGCGGCCGCCCGGCCGTCGGCTTCCAACCCGAATCCACCAAGAGCAGCACGGTGTTCGAGGACATCGCGCTCGCCCACCGCGAAATCTATGCGCTCTACGAAATCGCCCAGACCATGGGCACCAGCCTGGGCGTCGCCGACACGATGGCGCTGATCTCGTCGAAGCTATCGAACCTGGTGCCGTTCTCGTCGTGCGCATTGTGCCTGCACGATGAAGAGGCCGACACGCTGCGTTGCCGGTTCGCCACGGGCGTCGAAGCCGAGACGATCGGCACCATGTCGGTTCGCGCCGGCCAGGGCCTGACCGGCTGGGTGGCCCGCAACCGGCGCCCGCTGGTCAACGCGCGGCCGAGCGCCGAGTTCGAGGCCGCCGGCATCACGGGCGTCGCCACCAGCTTGCAGTCGGCACTGGTCGCGCCGCTCGTGTTCAGCGACCGCTTCATCGGCACGCTCGCCGTCTATTCGACGCAGGCCGATTTCTACACCGACGACCATCGCCGCCTGCTGGATCGCGTGAGCGAACAGGCCTCGGCCGTGATTCACAACTCGATCGTCTTCGAGCAGACGCAGGAAGATTCGCTGACCGACCCGCTGACCGGCCTGCCGAACACCCGCTTCATGTTCATGCACCTGACGCGCGAGCTCGCCCGCGCCGAGCGGTTGAAGGCCGAAGTCGCCCTGCTCGTGATGGACCTCGACCGCTTCAAGGAAATCAACGACAGCCACGGCCACCACGTCGGCGACCGCGCCTTGCGTGAAGTCGCCACCGTGCTGCGGTCCGGCATCCGCCCGTATGACATTTGCGTCCGCTACGCCGGCGACGAGTTCATCGTCGTGTTGTCAGGCTGCGGCGCGGAAGAGGCCGACCGCAAGCGACTGGAACTGCAGCGGATCGTTGACGACCTGCTGTTCGAAGCGCGGCCCGGGCGCCGCCTCCCGCTCGCCATCAGCATCGGCGCGGCCATCTACCCACAGGACGGCGACACCTACGAAGCGCTGCTGGCCACGGCCGACAGCCGCATGTATCGCGACAAGTCACGCCGGAAGCAACGCGTCCAGGTTCAGCCGGCCGCAACCGGTACCGACGGCCTGCCCGACGTGAACGTGCCCCTGCCGGCTCCAGCCGCGGAGATCTCCGAGATCGACATTCAACGGGCTGGCTTCGGAGTGCTCTGACTCGGGGAACGGGGATCAGGAATCAGGAGCGGGTCCGTCAGGGGGTTCGCGGCGTCTACGCCCATCTGTCGCAACAATTCTCCGGCACGGTCGTGACTACGACCCCCGGATCACGAACCCCTACATCCCGATGATGTGGTACCCGGCATCGACCATGATCACTTCGCCGGTAATGCCACGGCCAGCATGGCTTAACAGGAATGCGGCGGTGTCGCCGACTTCTGACGTTTCGATCGCCCGGCGCAGGGGCGCCTTCTCGCGCACCACACCCAGGATCGACGAGAAGCCACCAATGCCGGCCGCCGCCAGCGTCTTGACCGGACCCGCGGAAATGGCGTTGACGCGAATGTTTTCAGGACCCAGGTCCGCGGCCAGATAGCGAACCGACGATTCGAGCGCGGCCTTCGCCACGCCCATCACGTTGTAGTTCGGGAAGACCCGGTCGCTGCCGAGGAACGTCAGCGTCACCACGCTGCCGCCGCCGCGCTTGGCCATCAGGGGTTGTGCGCCACGAGTCAGCGCGATCAGCGAGTACGCGCTGACGTCCAGCGCCTGCTTGAAACCCTCTCGCGTCGTCTTCAGGAAGCCGCCGGTGATTTCTTCCCGCGCCGCGAAGGCGGCGCCGTGCACGAGGAAATCCAGTCCGCCGTGGTCCTGTTCGATCCTCTCGAATACGGCGGCGATCTGTTCATCGCTGGTGACGTCGCAGGGCAACACCGTCGGCTTGGGATCAAGCGTGGCGGCCAATTCGCCGACATGCTCTTCGAAGCGACCCTGGTATGTGAGGATGAGTTTCGCGCCCGCGTTGGCGGTGGCCTGCGCGATGGCCCAGGCGAGCGAACGATGGTTCGCCACGCCGACGATCAATCCAACCTTGTCGGTAAAGTCTGCCATCAGCGATTCTTTTTCCCACCACGGCGGCGGCGGCCGCCGCCCTGCCCCTGGCCTTGGCCCTGGTTCTGGCCTTGGTTCTGGCCTTGGTTCTGGTTCTGACCCTGGTTCTGACCTTGTTGTCCCGGGCCGCTACCGTGTTCGCGGAAACGCATCGGGCCCAGGTTGTCCTGGCTGCCGCCACCGCCCGCCCGCCGGCGGCCGCGGAACTTGCCGCCGCCTCCGGCACCACCGGCGCCACCGGCATGGCGCTGCGCGCCACCGTTGTGACGGCCTCGGTTGTTCAGGGATTGGATGGTGAATTCGGGAAGGGCGCGGGGCGCGGGTGTCGCACCTTCAAGCTTGGGAAAAGTGGCGCGTATGAGGGACCGCCGGAATCCACCCTCGCGCAATTGGTCATCCTCGACCTCGGGCGCCGCGGGCACCGGCGCGGAGTCAATGATCGGCGGAGCGGCCGTCAGCGGCACGTTCGGTGTCTCATCCACAACAGGTAATGGGGGTGGCGGCGGTGATTGGGGACGCGGGGTCGCGCCCTGCAGGCCATCGAGCACTTGCGCAAACAGCGCGGGGGGTTGGGTCTTGCGGCGTGGCGCCGGGACCTTGGCCTCCTTGTATTCGTGCTCGGCCTCGCAACTGCCGCAGCGCGTGCGTTGGATGGTTTCGTCGACCATGGCCACGATGGCATGATCCGTAATGCGGCGCTCGCGCGGACAATAGTCGTCCGTCACGTCGCCGGGCCGATACCGGCGGTCTTGCATGCAACTCCCCCGAAAACCCGATCAGCCTCCCGCCAAGCCGAATCGGTACTGGTCTTCTACTGCTTCGAACCGTTGGTCCATGGGCCGCGAACACGAGAGCGGCCGAGGGTCGTGTTGAGTGCGGGAAGCGCCTGTTCGGTCGGTAGACCGCAGGGCGCAGGGCAACCGGAATATATCAGAGGCCCGTGCCCCGGGCAAGCCACACGCGCAGATCGGCCAACGCGGCCGCTACCGCGTCCGGATGCGTTGACTGCGGCGTCTTGCGGGCCCGCACCGACGCGGCCGCCGTCACCCGCTCCTTCACATCGTCAGCAAACAGGGTGCTCGACTCGCGCCATTCCGGCAAGGACAGGGCTTCGAAGTCGCGACCCTCGGCCAGCAGCTTGCGGACCATCGCGCCAACCACTTCATGCGACTGCCGGAACGGCATGCCGCGCGAGACCAGGTAATCGGCCACGTCGGTGGCCAGCAACAGCCCGGACGCCGCGCGCCCCGTGCGCTCGGGATGCAGGCCCAGCTTGCCGATCACCGCGGCAGTTGCATCGAGCGAGACCGCCAGTGTGTCTTCCGAATCAAACAATGGCTCTTTGTCTTCCTGTAGGTCCTTGTTGTAGCCGGTCGGCAGACCCTTCATGGTGATCAGGAATCCGGTGAGATGACCGATGGCCCGCCCGGCCTTGCCGCGCACCAGCTCGAGCGGGTCGGGATTCTTCTTCTGCGGCATCATGCTGCTGCCGGTCGCCGACGAGTCGGCCAGTTCGAAGAAACCGAATTCTTCGCCGGTCATCAGGATGAAGTCTTCCGCAATGCGTGACAGGTGGATCATCGACAGCGACACGGCGTGCAGGAAGCTCACCGCAAAGTCGCGATCGGACGAGGCGTCCATGCTGTTCGCCACCACGCGCGCAAAGCCCAGGCGCGCGGCCAGCGCGGCGGTATCGACGGCGTAGCCCGTGCCGGCGATCGCGCCCGATCCCAACGGCATCGCGTTGGCTTCTTCACGCGCGATCTCCAGCCGCTGATGGTCGCGGCGCAAGGCCGCGGCGTGGCTCAACAGAAAGTGCGACACCAGCACGGGCATGGCGCGGCGCATGTGCGTGTACGACGGCATCAGCGCATCACCGGCGCGCTCGGCCTGGTCGGCAAAGGCCGTAATCGCGGCGCGCAACTTTTCCTGCAGCAGCGGGATGCGCCGGCGCAAATACAACCGCAGGTCCAGCGACACCTGCTCGTTGCGCGAGCGACCGGTGTGCAAGCGGCGGCCGGCATCGCCGACACGGGCGACGAGCTGGCGCTCGACGAAGCTGTGGACGTCTTCGTCGACGCCGTTCACCCAGGCCGGATCCGTGCGGCCCTGTTGGAGGATGGCCGACAGCGCCTCGGCAATCGCCTTCGCGTCGGCGGCGGCGAGCACGCCGGCGTTGGTCAGCGCCTCCGCCCACGCCAGGCTTCCGGTCACGTCGTCTTCGAACAGGCGGCGATCAAACGGAAAGGAGACGCCAAAATCAAACGCCGCGGGATCGGGAGCCGAGTCGAAGCGGCCGGACCAAAGATGCTGGGACATGTGCTTCCAGTAGGGCGGGTCTTCAGACCCGCCTTTGTTAAGCCGACAAAGTGCGGCCGACGATGCGGCTGGCACCCTTGAATAGTTTCACACGAACGGTGCCGGTCACGCGCTCCTGGGTGGACCACACGTAGGCATCGAGGCCAGGCCGCAGGCGATCGAACCACTCGCCGCGGCCGAGCACCCCGGCATAAGCGGTGCCGATCACCGGCGCGAAGTGGTTCACGCTCGCGGATGAAGACTGGCGCTCGAGTTCGCGGCGGGCATCGTGCAAGACCGCCGCGGCCGGAGCTTCATACACCACACACGACCTGCTGCGATCGAGACGGTTCTTGACGCGATCGCAACGGCCAATACCATGCTCGCCGGCGATCGTCGTCAGGCTGTCAATGAGTTCCACCGGCGTCATGGTCACGCCGTTGATGCCAGTGGGCGTGCCGCGCTCGAATGACAGTTCCACGACCGCCGGAGTGGCCGGCGTCTGCTCCAAGTTGCGCGAGCACTTGAACGTCGAATCCGGGACTTCCTGCGACGCGTCGTCGGCCGGTCGTCCCACCGTGCGACCCCACAGATTGTCGTCGATGCGCTCGGTTCCCTCGACGGGCACCGCTACGCCGAGTCGATCGGCATACTCGGCGACCTGGGCAGGCGTCATGCCGTCGGCGCACGCCACTACCTGCAGGCTGGCGTCCAGCATCCGCACCGGCTGATGCAACCGCGCACGGTCGCGTCCCGTCGAAGCGTGGGCGACCATGGTGGCGCCCTCGATGCGCGCCACTTCGACCAGCTGCTTCGCGATCAGCGGACGCGAGAGCGCCGTGGCCAGCGGATAACGGCCCTCCGAGAGTGCGTCTGCCCGCAGCGAGGGCCACACGTAATCGCGGACAAACTCGTCGCGCGCGTCGATGACGTGCGCCCGCACGGCGCCGGCGGCCAGGGCCCGGTCGCGAATCTCCATGAGATCGGTGGACTGACCCAGTCCGAGCGTGAACGCGACCACGTCGGTCGCGTACTTGTCCGCCAACCAGGGGATGGCGACCGAGGACCGCAGCCCTCCCGAATAGGCCAGCACAATCGGCGTCTTCAACGCGCGAGTTCCTTTAGCTTCTTCACCACGGCCAAGGCGTTCCTGGCATCCCGGGCGATGATCAGAATCGTGTCGTCGCCGGCGAGTGTGCCGACGACCTCGGGTAGCCGCGATCGGTCGATCGCCAGGCCGAGCAATTGCGCCTGCCCCGCCCCCGTTCGCAGCACGACCAACTGCTGCACCGGTTCGATATTGACCAGGTATTCCGACAGCGCCTTCCCCAGCGTGCCCAACGCCGTCGTCTGTGGCGTCTCTTCGATGGACGAGGGCTGATACGCGCCGTCGGCGGACCGCTTGAGCAGTCCCAGTTCCTTGATATCGCGCGACAGGGTCGCCTGCGTGACCACAAACCCCCGCGCGGCGAGGTGCTGGCGAAGCTGCTCTTGGCTGCGCACGGCCTCGTGCTCGACGACGTCCTTGATGGCGGAGAGGCGCTGGGCTTTCATCGTTATGCGTCCGGAACGGACAGTATACATAAATATACAATGAAATTACGCCGCTTTATTGACACGAAACACTATTCTGTGTATAAATATCCCTCTTGGCGCATAACATTTCGTCGGTCCAGCAGGTGCCTATTCGCGTTGCCGTGGCAGGAGCTACGGGCTTCGCCGGACAGGAATTGATCCGCCTGCTCGCCCGGCATCCCAACGTCACCATCGCCGCGGCTACCGGTTCGCAAGCGACCAGCGCCCCACGCAGCCTGCCTGCGTTGAAGCGGATTTGGGATGGCACGGTCGTGCCGCTTGACCCGGCCGCATTGACGGGCACGGCCGACGCGGTGTTTCTTGCGCTGCCTGAAGCCGCCTCGGCCGAAATCGCGCCCGTGCTCGTCAGCGCCGGGCTGCGCGTGATCGACCTGTCGGGTGCCTTCAGGCTGCGGGACGAGGCGTCGCGGGCGCGCTGGTACCCGGCGACGAAGGCCCGGCCCGATGGGATCGCGTACGGCCTGACCGAATTCGAGGTCGATGCCATTCGCACCGCGCGGTTGTTGTCGAACCCCGGTTGTTATCCGACGGCTTCGCTGCTGGGCCTGTTGCCCTTGCAGCGCGCGGGCTTGTTGCTGCCCGGCTCCGAGATCGTGATCGACGCGAAGTCCGGCATCTCGGGTGCGGGCAAGGCACCGTCGGATCGCACGCACTTCTCCGAGAACCACGGCAGCGTGGCCGCCTACAACCCGTTCGGCCACCGGCATACGCCGGAAATGGAACAGGCGCTGGGCCGCACCGTGACGTTTGTGCCGCACCTGGTGCCGCTCGACCGCGGCCTGCTGGCGAGCCTGTATGCGCGGCTCGTGCCGGGCACGACGGCCGCCGCCGTGACCGCGGCCTTCGAGCGCGAATATGCTGATGCGCCGTTTATCCGCGTGACTGGCGACGCGCTGCCAGAAATCAAGCATGTCGCGCACACGAATTTCTGTGACCTCGGCTGGAAAGTGGACGAAGCCACCGGCCGCGTGTTCGTGGTGAGCGTGATTGACAACCTGGTGAAGGGCGCCGCCGGGCAGGCCATCCAGAACTTCAACGTGATGTTTGGCCTCGACCAGAAAGCAGGCTTGCTGTGAAGCGCGCGGTTGTGTTGAAGCTCGGTGGCGAATTGCTCGAAAGCCCGGATCGCCTGGCCGCCATCGCCAAGGTGATCAAGCTGGCCGCCAGGCGGCGACCGCTGATCGTGGTGCACGGCGGTGGCCGCGAGATCGATGCGTCGCTGGCGCAAGTCGGCATTCCGAAGCGGCAGGTCGATGGCCTGCGCGTGACCGATCCGGAAACACTCGAGATCGTCGTCTCGGTGCTGGCCGGCTCGATCAACACCCGGTTCGTGGCGGCGATCAACGCGGCCGGTGGCCGCGCGGTCGGCCTGACCGGCGCGGATGCCGGCGTGGCCCCGGTGAAGAAAGCCGCGCCGCACAAGGCGACCAGCGGCGACACGGTCGACCTGGGCATGGTGGGCACGCCGGTGCCGAACGCGCCGACCCCCGAGCTGCTCGCGCTCTTGTGCAAGGCCGGCTACGTGCCGGTGATCGCTTGCGTCAGCGCCTCGAGGGAAGGACAACTGTTCAACGTCAATGCCGACACGCTGGCCGGCAGCCTGGCGTCACGAATCAAGGCCAAGCGCCTGGTGATTGCCGGCTCGACCGCGGGCGTGCTCGACAAGCGCGGACAAACGATCCCGCGCCTGAACAAGACCCACATCACGAAGCTCGTGACCTCGGGCACCGCGAATGCGGGCATGGTCGCCAAGCTCACGGCGTGCCAGGCGGCGCTTGCCGGCGCCAGCAGCGTAGAAATTATCGACGGGCGTGATGCCAGGCGCATTGCCCAGGCCGTGGCGCTGCAAGAGACCACCGCCACTTCCAGGGTGGTGAAATAGCCGTGACGACGAAGACCGACACCGTAACCGCGCTTGAAGCGCAGCACGTGCTCCAGACCTACAAGCGGCAGCCCGTCGTCTTTGTGCGCGGCGAGGGCACCCGCCTGTTCGATGCCGACGGTCGCGCCTACCTCGATTTCATTTCGGGCATTGGCGTGGTGGTGCTCGGACACGCGCATCCCGGCCTGGCCGCGGTCATTGCCGACCAGGCCAAGACCCTGGTGCACACCTCGAATCTCTATTACCACCCGCTGCAGGGCCAGTTGGCCGCGCGGCTGTCGGCCCTCTCGGGACTGCAGCGCGCGTTCTTCTGCAACAGCGGCACCGAGGCGGTCGAGGCGTGCCTCAAGTTCGCGCGCCGCTTCTGGTACTCGCAGGGCGTCAGGAACCGCACCGGGTATGTCGCCCTCGAGCACGGCTTCTCGGGCCGGACCATGGGCGCGCTGTCGGTCACCGCCAACGCGCACTACCGCGATCCGTTCGGGCCGCTGATTCCCGGCGTCACGTTCGTCGCGCCCGACGACATCGCCGGCCTCGAAGCCGCCGTGACGGAATCAACGGCCGCGATCATCGCGGAACCGATCCAGGGCGAAGGTGGCGTGCGCCCGCTGTCGCCGGAGTTCGCCGCGGCAATCGCCCGCGTGACCAGGAAGACCGGCACGCTGCTGATCGCCGACGAAATCCAGTGTGGCCTCGGCCGAACCGGTCATGCGTTCCATTACCAGTCGCTCGGCTGGACGCCGGACCTGGTGACCGTGGGCAAGGCCATCGGCTCGGGCATTCCGATCGGGGCGGCACTGGTCGGTGAACATGTCGCCAAGCAGATCTTCGCCGGCGACCACGGCACGACTTACGGCGGCAACCTGTTGTCGACACGAGCGGCGCTCTACGTGCTGGACCAGCTCGATGCGCTGAAGCCACACATCGCCAACATGGGCGCGCTGTTCGAGCAGCGCCTGCTCGACCTGCAGCGCAAGCATCCGGTGGTGACCGCGGTCCGTGGCGCCGGCCTGATGCGCGGACTGGAACTGGCCGTCGACGCACAGCCGGTGGTGGAAGCCGCGCTGAAAGCGAACCTGTTGGTGAACCGCACCGCCGAACGCGTGGTGCGAATGCTGCCGCCGCTCACCGTCTCGGCGGCCGAGATCGAGGAAGCCATCGCGATTCTGGATGGTGCGTTGGCGTCAGTCAAGGTCGAGGGATCGACGGTTGAGGTGAGAGCGTGACGATGCGAGTGGTGGTGGACAACGGACCGGGCAAGGGGCGCCGGCCACAGACGACCACGTTGTCGGCCAAGCCGCCGCGTACTGCCCGTCCGGTCACAACGCTCCGCGCCGCGGTCGCCGCCGACGCGCCGACCCTGCACGTCCTGATTGCCGCGCACCTGGAAGAAGGCCGCCTGTTGCCCCGCACGCTCGGCGAGCTCGCCGACCACGCGCCTCGCTTCGTCGTCGCGATTCAGGACGACAAAAGCGTCGCCAGGGGCGAGCGGATTATCGGCTGCGCCGAGCTGGCGCCGCTCTCGAAGACGGTCGCCGAAGTACGGTCCCTGGTGGTCAGCCACGACGCCCGACAGTCGGGACTCGGTCATCGCATGGTCGAGGAACTCGGCCGCCGCGCCCGCCGCGAAGGGTTCGCGCGTGTCTGCGCGTTTGCACACGACGCCCGGTTCTTCGTGCGGATGGGGTTCTCGATCGTTCCGCACACTTGGGTGCCTGAGAAAATCGCACACGACTGCCATTCGTGCCCGCTGTTCCGTAACTGCGGTCAATACGCCATCGTGCTGGACCTGGAGCGGGCTCACGCCCTGAGCGGCACCGGCAAGAGCGCAGCAGTGGGGAATCGCCGTGGCTGACATTTATCCGATCGATGGTGGCGTCACCGCGCCTGCCGGCTTTCGAGCCGCGGGCCTGCACTGCGGCATCAAGGCCAGCGGCAAGCCCGACCTGTCGCTGGTCGTCAGCGACGCACCGGCTCAGGCAGCCGGCGTGTTCACGTTGAACCTGGCCAAGGCGGCGCCGTTGCTCGTCTGCGAGAAACATCTCGCGGCCACTGGCGGACGCGCGCGCGCCATCATCACCAACAGCGGTTGCGCCAACGCGTGCACGGGGCCACAAGGCCTGGCCGACGCCCACGAGATGGCCACATTAACGGCCGCCGCGGTCGGCTGCGACGTGTCGCAGGTGCTGGTGCTGTCCACCGGCGTGATCGGCGTCAACCTGAAGATGGACAAGCTGCGGACCGGCATTCCGCAGGCGGCCGCCGCACTCAGCGAGTCTGGCGGCGCGGCCGCCGCTCGCGGCATCATGACCACCGATCCGTTCCCGAAGGAATACGCCGTCGAAGTGCGCACCGACGTCGGCTCATTCCGCGTCGGCGGCATGGCCAAGGGCTCGGGCATGATCGAGCCGCGCATGGCGACGATGCTGGGCTACCTGACGACGGACGCGACGGTGGATCCCGTGATGCTGTCGCGCGCGCTTTCAGACGCGTGCCGGTTCACATTTAACGCGATCACCGTCGATGGCGAGCCCTCGACCAACGACTGCGTGCTGGCCCTGGCTAATGGCGCCAGCGGCGTCGAGATCACCGAGAACCTCTATGCCGACCTGTTCGAAGCGTTCCGGACGGTGGCCCATGAACTCGCACTGGGCGTGGTCCGCGGCGGCGAAGGCGCGACCAAGCTGATTGCGATCAAGACGACCGGTGCGGCGACCGACGCCGACGCCTGGATGGCGGCGCGCGCGATTGCCAACTCGCCGCTCGTCAAGACGGCCGTGCACGGCGGCGATCCCAACTGGGGCCGACTGATCGCTGCTGCCGGCCGCTCCGGGGCCGCGTTTGTGCTCGACGGCGCACGGGTACAAATCGGATCGCTGATCCTGTTCGAGAACGGGCGCCCGTTCGACGAACTCGCGCCGCAAGCGGCTGACTACCTGACCGGCAAGGAGATCGCGATTGAGGTCAACCTCGGTACCGGCGGATCGCACACCGCCACCGTGTGGACCTGCGACCTGTCTGCCGAGTACGTGAAGATCAACGCCGAGTACCGGACCTAACAATTGCAGAACTTTCTATCCATTCTTGATCTCGATCCCGATCGCCTCGCCAAGGTGCTGGAGTTGGCCGCCAAGGTCAAGCGCGAGCGCGTCAAGGGCATGAAGGCGCCCACCTGGAACGCGCTCAATGGCAAGCACGTTGGGCTGTTGTTCGAGAAGCCTTCGCTCCGCACGCGCGTCACCTTTACGATTGGCGTCCGCGAGTTGGGCGGCGACATCGTCGAGATCCCGGCTGACGTGATGCACGCCGATCGTGAGCCCATCCAGGACGTCGCGCGCAATCTCGAGCGCTGGGTTGACGCGGTCGTCATCCGGACATTCGCCCAGGAGCGCCTGTCGCAGATCGCGGAAATCACACCGAAGCTGCACGTCATCAACGCCCTCAGTAACGAGGAGCATCCCTGCCAGGCCCTCGCCGACATGCAGACGCTGGTCGAGAAGTGGGGCAAGTTCGACGGCCGCCGGATTGCGTTCGTCGGCGACGGTAACAACGTGTGCGCCTCGCTGGTGCACGTGGCGATGCTGCTCGGCATGGCCGTGCATGTGGCGACGCCGAAGGGCTACGAGCTGCCGGATGAAGTGGTCGACCAGGCCGCGGCCGTGTCACAGAAGGGTGCCGGCCTCACCGAGTTTATCGACCCCAAGGCAGCGGTGCGAGAGGTAGACGCGGTCTACACCGACGTCTGGACGTCGATGGGCCAGGAGGTCGAGTACGCCGACCGCAAGAAGCTGTTCCAGCGGTACCAGGTGAATGAGACGCTGATGGCGCTCGCCAAGCCCGGCGCCCTGTTCATGCATTGCCTTCCGGCGCATCGCGGTGAGGAAGTCACGGACGAGGTGATCGAATCACCAATCTCGGTGGTGTTCGATCAGGCCGAGAATCGGTTACACGCGCAGAAGGCACTGCTGCTGCAGATGCTCACGTAGGACGGCAATCCCGTCCTACTCCTTGACCCGGCGGGCACGAATCAGCGCCTGGATCTCGTCGTTGCGGCCGTTTTCAAAATAGAGCCGCTGCCGCCCGTCGGGGTCCTGCGACACGACGGCGGGAATCGAGCTGGCGACGACGGTCCACCCGGAGGGCAGCACCACGGCGTTCCTGGGGCGACCGAACGCCCGGTCCCAGACCAGTTCGTCTCCCTCGAGCAGATAGCGATTGGCATCGGTGTAGGTCTCGGTAATCCGCAGCCGCACCGACTGCCCCTGCTTCACGGCTGGGAATGAGATCACCACGATCTGCGTCGTGTCGGTGACCGGCTCGCCGGCATCGAGGCCGCGCTTCTTCAACTCCGCGCCGTTGAGCGTCTCGACCTTCAACACCTCACCCGTGTCCAACAAGACCGCTGACGGATTCGACACCGAGCTGCCGGCGCGCACCACGTTGAAGTAGTGACCGACGCCCGGGCGCGACTCGGTGTAGTCGTGATACAGGCTGAACGAATGCGTCGTCGGGTCGTTGGGGAAGTAGACGATCTCGCGGTCCTGGTGCGCCCGATCCGACAGCCGTGAGGCCTGCGAGGCTATCGTCACTGGCGCTGAGGCACCGCGGGTCGTCGGCAACTTCTGGGTGAACGGCGCCAGCCCGGGCTTGGCGCGAATGACCAATGGCGCCGCGGCGGCGCTGGTGATCATGAACGTGATCATCACGCGGCCATCGGCAGTGGCCATCACCTGCGACGGCACGTTGCAGCTGATCAACCGATAGCCCGCCGGCAGGACAACCGCATTGCGACGAATGCCGAGGGAGCGGTCAAAGACAATGGTGTCGCCATCGCGGAAGTAGCTCTTGGCGTCCTTGTAGGTCTTGTCGATCAGGACGCGGCCTTCGCCGCCCTTCGGCACCGGTCGAGCCAGGTAGACCTTGAGCCATTCGGTCTCGAGGTCAGCCGCTGGGTGTCCCTCGGCTCGCGCCTGCTTGCCGCTGACCACTTCCCACTTGAGCGGCTGCCCCGTCATCATGTCGACCACGCTCTCGTCGGTGGCCACGCTGCCGCGGCGAAGGGCGTTGAAGAAGTAGGGCGCGCCGGCGGTCGTCGCAGTGACTTCATACAAGATTCGAAACTGCGCGCTGTCTGGGCCGAGCAATTCGTACCGCGTGTAGTCGTCTTCCTGGGTCTGGCGCTGGGGCGCCTGGGCGAACACCGCCGAGGAGCACAGCAACGCCAACATCAGGGCGAACGCCGCTTTGAATCTCATGCCCGGAATCATAGCGCGGACCCAGAGCGGGCCGCCACGTCCGCCGGTCAGCGGGTGCTGGCCCTCACCCATTCGACAATCCGCTCGTCTGGCATCAGCGCCTGCGCGGTCATCAGGTAGGACAGACCCTCGAGGCGCTTGCGAAGGCCCTGCTCGATGCCGCCGAACGACATCAGGTGCGGCACGATCAACACGGTGCGACCCGCCGCGACCTGCTGTTCGACGCGGTCTCGCAAGTCCTTGGTTGCGGCCTCACGCATGACCGCACCGGCATCGTCGCGAACGGTCATGTAGTCGACCGATGCAAAGGGTGCGGCGGCCCGAACCTGCTCGGCCAGCACCTTCATGTCGTTGAGCCATCGGCGGTTGTCGTCATCCGGCACAGGGCCGTGGGCGACAAGAATCACGGCTTCGCTCTCTGGCGTTTGGCTGATCGATCGCGCGCGGTCGGCGACGATCTGCGCGATGATCGGGTGGCGATTGAACGCCGGCGTCATGCGAACGGGGACCGATCTCGTAACCGGCGAGGTCGGGTCAACCGCCGGCAGATGCGCGGCGTGTTCGCCGGCCGCCGCCGGTGCGCCGTGCGACGAGTGGTTCATCTTCGCAAACAGCTTGAGGTCGGCAGGCGGCTCGGCCCGCAGGCCGAGCAGGTACTCGGTCGAGGTGATCACCGAGCTGTGCGACGAGACAAATAGCGGTACGGCCACGATCGAGGTCACTCCGCGGGCGGTCAGTTTGTCGACGGCGGCCTGGATCGACCCCCGCGAGGCCATGCCAAACGCCACCTCCGTCGGTTGGGTCTGGTCCACGATCTTGGCGACGGCGGTCACTCGCTCATTCCACTGCGAGGCACCGCCGTGCGCCAGCAGTAACACACCGGTCTGACCGGGGGGCTGCGCGTTGGCACCGACCGCCGCAGAAAGAACCAGCACAAGAACCGTCGCGACCACTCTCATCGTTTTCTCCATGACCGGCGTTACGCCGCTTGAAGTCCTTGCACGTCGGGCGAACGGCGCCGGCGAAGCCACGCCGTGAACCGGCGGAACGCCAGGGCGATGCCGGTGTAGACGAGAACCACGCCGCCGGCTGATACGATCCCGGCAATGGTCTGACCGGTGAGACCGTAAATTTCTCCGGTGTGAGCGAACCGCAACCACGAGCGCAAGCGCCGGCCAGCCGACAAGTCTGAGAACTTCTCCGACTTCTCGATCTCCCCAGTTCGACTCACCGTCAACGTGTCGCGCTTCTGCGGCTGTCCGCTATAGCCTTCATCGACCGTAAAGACAAACGGTGCCCGCGGTCCGCCAGTCAGCCGCACAGTAATGGTTCGCCACGCCGGAACCCGTTCCTGCGCGCGAGCATAGGCCGCGTCGAGACCGTCAACAGGAACACTCTCGGCGCGAGGAGGAACGGCGGGCCGCGCTCCTTGAGCCGGCGCGGGAGGTGCCTCGCCCACCAGCCGGTAGACCAGGTTGCTTGCCCACGGATACGAGATCGGCACGGCTCCGGCCACGACGACCGCCAGTGGCACCGCCGACCAGAAGCCGATCACGTTGTGCCAGTTGAAGTCGCGGGCCTTACCAGGCAGTCCTCCGCGGAACCACAGCACGTTCTTGAACTGAAGCCACGTCCACACCCGCGGGAACCACAGGTAGATGCCGCTCAAGACGATGAACAGGAAGCCGAGATTCGCAGCGCCAGTGATGGCTCGTCCGGTTGCGCGGCTGGTGCCATCGAGAGCCAGGTAGCGATGCCACACCGTCATGGTGCGGAAAAAATTGCGCAGGCCGGCTGGTGGTTCGCCGACGATCGTGCCCGTGTAAGGATCGATGAGAAGGGACTTGTTGCCCTGGAACGTCACCGTGGCGGGCGCGGCGGCGGGCGCGCGCAGGGTGAAGCCAGTTGGTGCCAGCCCCGGCTGGGCTGCGGCCGCTTTCGCCAGCAGCGTCTCTGGCGGGAGGTGCCGGGCGCCAACCAGGGACGGCGCCGTCCAGGCGCCGCGGTCCGCCCACTCGAGCATTTGCTTCTCGTAGGTGAGGGCCACGCCCGTGATCGACATGATGAGGACCACAACCCCGGCAACAACGCCGCAGACCAGGTGCATCCAGAAAACGACCGAACGAAAGAGTCTCATGGGTTCAAGTTGAGACTTAGTCTCAAGTTAGGAACCAGCATATTGCCGACTAAAATGGTCGGTCAAGGACATAATGAGAATTGATCTCAACTCTGACCTCGGCGAGTCATTCGGCCCCTGGCCGATGGGTGACGACGCCGCCCTGATGGCGAGCATTTCCTCGGCGAATGTCGCGTGCGGCTTCCACGCCGGCGATCCCGGCATCATGCGAGCCACTGTGGCGCTGGCCAAGGCGAGCGGTGTCGCAGTCGGCGCCCATCCCGGCTTTCCGGACCTCGTCGGCTTTGGCCGGCGCGAGATCAAGGCGACGTTGCAGGAAGTGGAAGACTTCGTGGTCTACCAGGTGGCCGCGCTCGCGGGCATTGCTGCCAGCCAGGGTGTGCGCCTCCAGCATGTCAAGGCGCATGGTGCGCTCTACAACATGGCGTGCCGCGATCGCGCGCTTGCCGATGCCATTGCCCGTGCCGTCGCCGCCATCGACAAGAAGCTCATTCTGTTTGGATTGCCGAACTCGGAACTGATCACCGCCGGCCTGCACGCCGGGTTGCCGGTGGCGGCTGAAGTATTTGCCGACCGCGCCTACGAAGCCGATGGCTCGCTGGCCTCACGCCAGAAAGCCGGGAGCGTGATTCACGATCCGGCGGCGGTAGTCGTACGCGCCATCAGGATGGTGCGCGAACGACAGGTCGTCGCGCTCGATGGATCAGTGATCGCGCTCGAGGCCGACACCATCTGCCTGCACGGTGATACCGCCGGGGCCGCTGATCTGGCGCGCGCGGTGCGGGCCGGGCTTGCAGCGGCCGGGATTGAGATTCGCAGCTTCGGACAAACCTAACGGTTTGTCCCCACGCGCCGGACGTGAAACCTGTCACGTCAAGCTGCGGCTGTGACGCCTGTCACTCCAGTCTGCGGCTGTCATTCGTGACGCATCGCGTCGACCGGCTCCAATCGGGCGGCCTTCATCGCCGGGTAAAGACCAAACAGGATCCCGACACTCACCGACACGAAGAACCCCAGGGCCACTGCAGTCGTGGAGACGTGCGTGCTCCAACCGGCGTAGACCGCGATGCCGGCCGAGACCACCGCGCCCACGGCGATGCCCACCAGCCCGCCGCCGACCGTCATCAGCAACGTCTCGACCAGGAACTGCATGGTCACGTCACGGCGACGCGCGCCAGCGGTGCGGCGGACGCCGATCTCGCGGGTGCGCTCGACCACCGAGGTCAACATGATGTTCATGATGCCGATGCCGCCAATCAGCAGCGCCAACGCCGCCACGCTGCCGACGACCACGCTGAACGTTCGTTGGGTCCGATAACGCTGCGCCAGCAGTTCGCGCGGCACGACGAGCGTGAACTCGTCGGCGTCGCGGGTCTGACGCAGCAGCCGGCGAAAGACCTCCCCCAGTTCCTCGGAGCGTTCGCCGTCATCCACCTGGATCCAGATTTCATCGACCGGTTGATTCGGCGACACCTCGAAAGTGTGGCCGGTCAAGGTCGGTAGCGGGACGAAGGCCGCGCGATTGATTTGGTGCCACCCCATGCTGCTGCCGGCCTTGGGGTCCATGCCCTGCTCCCGGAGCACGCCCACCACCCGATAGTGATCGGCCGCGATGGTGATGGTCTCGCCGATCGGATCACGAAAGCCGAACAGCTCCCTGGCCAGGCCCGGCCCAATCGTCGTCACGCGCGCGACCGACGCCTCGTCGCTGGCCGAGATGAAGCGCCCACGCGCGATGGCCAGACGAAGAATTCCCTGGAACGCCGGCGTGACCCCCAGGACCTGTCCCGTCAACGACTGCGGCGCGTGACCAAGCTTCAGGTAGCGCGACACGACCGGCGACCCCAGCGTCGCGGTCGGCACCAGTGACACGGCCCGTGACGCATCGGCGGCCGCGAGGCTTCGCTTCATGGTGCCACGCGCGTTCAGGCCTCCCGTGCTTTGCGCCACCAGGTTGTCGAGGCCAAGCGCATCCACTTGTGCCAGCGCTTCGCGCGCGGCGCCTTCGCTCACCGACATCATGGCGATCACCGCGGCGACGCCCAGGACCACGCCGGTCACGCTCAACGCCGTGCGCAGCCGGTAACGGCCCAGCGCTTCGGTTGCGATCCGCAGGTACTCGGTGAGTTCAGCGAGGTTGAAGGGCATCACTACGCGCCGGGGCCCTGGCCGGCACCCCGGGCTCCGTCAGCATGACGCGATCACCCTCTCGCACCCCGCTCGTCACTTCGGCCAGGCGATCGTTGGCCTGGCCAATCTCGACCGGTCGCGCCTCGGATCCCGAGAAGGTCTCCAGGTAGACCACCTGGTGGCCATCCTTGTTGAAGATGGCGGTCACCGGCACCAACAGGACGTTCTGCCGGCTGCCGACGACCACGTCGGCGCGAATCGACATCTCGGGTCGCAATTCAGCCGTCGTGGGGTCGAGCGTGATGATCAAGTCAAACCGCTTGTCATCAAACGGGCGGGCCGCCGAGGCACTGGCAAGCGCGCCGACACGAGTCACCTTGCCGGTCAGCTTCAGGTTCGGGAACGCCTCGACGCGCACCACGGCCGCCTGGCCGGGGCTGACCCGGTGCACTTCTGCTTCGCTCACCGACGCTTCGACGAGCATACGGTTGACTTCCGGGATCGTGACGATGCCCTGCGTGGCAAACACCCGGTCGCCCACCCGCAGCTTGCGGCGCGGGTTGGCGGTCAGCAACTCTTCATAGACCACCATGCCTGGGCCGCGCGCGCGCATGGTGCAGCCATCGATGAGGCGTGCCAGGCTGTTCACGCGCAGGTCGGTCTCGTGCACGCGCGTGCGGGCGAGGCCGAGTTGCGACGCCTTTTGCGAGAGTTGCAGGGCGGCCCGCTTCTGTTCGCGCGGATGCGAGAGCTGCACCACCACGTCGGCCCGCCGCCGGGCGAGATTCAAGTCATCTTCGGCCTGCTCGAGCTGGTCGCTGGTCCGCGCCAGTTCGTCGCGCGTGATGAACCCCTTGTCGAGCAACGGCCGCAGGCTGGCGTATTCCTCGCGCAGACGCTCGGCCTTCTTCTGCGCGCGCAGCAAGGTCGTGCGCGCCTCCTCAACGGTCAACGCGCCTTCACCTTCGGTGACCGCCTTGACCTCGGCACCGGCTTCGTCCCATTCCCCTTCGGCGACTTGCTGGTCCATCTGCGCCTGGCGCAGTTCCTGCCGGAGCCGCGCGAGTTCGACTTCCAGGTCGGTGGTGTCAAGCCTCACGAGGAGGTCCCCTTCGTTGATCTTGCTGCCCTCCGGGGCCAACTCACGAATCTCGATGTCGCGACCGGGAATCGGCGACCGGTAGGTGATCGACTGAATCGGCTTCAGCGTGCCGCTCGACGTCAGCGTGGCGGTGAGTTCGCCTCGGGTCACGGTCGCCGTCAACGGCGCGTCGGCAGGGCTGCGCCACAGTGCCATGACGAGCAGGGCCGCCGACAGCACGGCGGCAATGGACCACTTGACCGCGGGCCCGGCCACGCGATTCGTGTTGGCGGGTTTCGTCACTGGTTCAGTTTGATCGGTGGCACGGCCGACATCGAGTCAGTCAGGTCGGTGCGCGGATTGAAGATACCAAGCAGGGCGCGCAACCTCAGCTTGGCCACGGCCGAGTCTGCCAACGCCTGGATGCGCCGGCCTTCGGCGGCCAGCAGGCCACTTTCGGCCGTCACGACATCGAGGTTGTTCGACAGGCCCGTCTGGTATCGCATCTGGGCCACTTCAACTTCCCGCCGGCCAATTTCCACACTGGTTTCAGCAGAGATCACTCCACGCAGCAATCGATCACGTTCCCGAAGTGCCTGCTTCACATCATCGGAAATCTGGCGCTCGAGCGTCGCGACTTCACGGCGGCGCTGATCGCGATCGAGCACCGCCGACTGGTAGTCCACCTGTTGCGCCGTGCGATCGACGGGCATGGCAATGGTGAAGAAGGTGGCGAACTGGTAGCCATCCATGGCAAAACTGGTGCGGAAGGAGTCGGCGGTCTCGCGCCGGGTGAGGGCCAAGTTGACGTCCACCTGCGGCAGCAGTTGGTTCTTCGTGAATCGAATCTGGTTCTCGGCATCGTCGCGCAACGCCACGCGACTGCGCAGGTCGAGGCGGTTACCGAGGGCCAACGTCGTGGCCTGGACCGCGTCGATCGGTTCTCTTTCAGGACGCGGAATGTCGGCACGCACCTCAATGCGCTCGGAGGTCGGCCGGCCCATCAGGAAAGTCAGTCGGTCGCGCGCGTCTTCGACGCCGGCCTGGGAGTCGAAGAACTGGCTTTCGGCCTGTGTCACCAGTTGCTGGGCGCGCAACACATCAAGCTGTGACACGAGGCCGGCATCCAACTTGGCCTCCGAGGCATCGCGTAGGCGGCGAGAGCGATCGAGACTCTGCCTCGCGACGTCGACGAATGACTGCTGCGCCACGACCCGGTAGTAGGCGGCCGCGACATCCACGGCAACTTGCTGCTCGGCCAGTGTCTGCTGCCGATTGGCGTCGGTGCGCCGCAACTCGGCGCTCGTCAACGAGCGACGGGCGACGCTTGAACCAAAGCCCCGCAGCAGCGGCTGCGTCACCGACAGCGTGGTGTCAGCATTGTAGAAAAGCACATCGGCTTCTGACAGTCGGCTCTGGTTTGGAATCTGGGACGAAGCGGTGGCGACCGACAACCGCAGGTCGGTGCCGGTCGTGAGTTTTTGCGACACGTCGACGCGATAGGTCTGGCTGCTGATGTCGGTGCGGCCGAAGGAGCCAAAGATGTTCGGCGTCACCTTGGGCTTGAACGTGTTGCGCGCGAGGCGCAATCCCAGGTCGGCCTGAGCGGTGGTATCGGCCTGGTTGATGAGCCGTTCGTTCTGCCCCAACGCTTCGTTGACTGCCTGCTCGAGCGTCAGGATCTGCGTGGTCTGGGCGGCGGCCGGCGAGGCCGCGAGCCATCCGCCAAGGGTCCACGTGGCAACAAGCTTCGCTCGTTTCATCACCGAAGAGTAATCGGAAACGTGCCCGTCGCGCTTTCCCTGATGATGCCGCCGCGGCCACCCGTCGTCTCGCTCTTCTCGTCAAAGGTCAGCGTGCCGGTGATGACGCCGCCGGACAACGAGCCTTGGAACGCAAGAGTCAGCGTCGAGATGACCGTCTGCGTCGCGTCCGGGTTCCCGGGACGAGTCTCGGTGCGCTGGTCGCGAAAACCCAGGCTTGCCGGAGTGCCGGTGATGGTGAACGCGTTGCGAAACGAGTCGCTATGGATCGGTCCGTTGCACGTTTGCGAGATCACGGTGTCAGTGCCGCTGATCTCAGCCTTGCCGTTGACCGCCGACGACGACTGAGAGTCCAGGGAAATGGTCATCGTGCCATTCAAGGCCCTGGTCACGACGCACGTCTCCACGCCGACGATTGTGCTCACAATTTGGCCAGTGACAGGGCCGGTGAAGCTGCTCGGCCCGGCGGGCTCGTCTTCCTTGACCACCTGTGTGGCCACCAAGGCGCCGCCGCCGACCGCCGCGCCGACGATGCCGATCGTGGTCGCGGAAAGTCCGCCGCCGCCCGCGGCGCCAGATGCGCCGCCCGTGCCGCCACCGGCTGAACTACCCGCCGTCCCGCCACTGGTCGCGGCACTGGCGGCCGCGGCTTGCGCCGCTGTCAGCACATTGGTCTGCGCAATCGTCGCGGTGACGACCTGGCCTTGCGCCAAGGCGGACACCTGAATCTGAAACGCGCCAGCGACGGACGGCGTTAGCCCGGTGACCGCCGCCTGTCCGGCCGCATTGGTCGCAACGGTCAGGGTCGATGCGCCGCTAAAGGTCGCCGCTTTGCCACCTTCGATCGAGAACGTCACCAGCACGCCGGGCACCGGCAAGTTGTTGCGATCGCGGACTTCCACGACGGGTCGCACGGCGGTCTTCTGCTGGATGATGTTGACCGCGTCTTCGCCTTCGATCACGACGATCTTGAAGCCGCCGGCCTGTGCCGACAGCGTCGCGGCGAGAAAGGTCAGCAGCAACGCGGCGATGCGACCGGTCATGGCC
>CAMBHC010000002.1 GCA_945866285.1 Candidatus Sulfopaludibacter sp. SbA3
GTACCGGTGACGGTCGACGGCACCGGCGCGCTGGCGGTGGACCTCCGCTCAAACGGCACCCGTGCCGGAACGCTTGCCACGCTGTCGCTCAAGGCCGGCACGTTCAACTGGGGCGGCGGACCGCAGGCGGTCACGACCCTGAACGTGGATGGCGTGTTACAGGGGGAGTCGCTGACCGTGTCGCGACTGTCCGGCGAGGTCGCCAGTGGCGGGGTGGTGGGCCGCTTTGCCGCGACTGCCCGTGCGCAGGTGCCGGTCCTCGAACTCGCGGCGATTGACGGCGAGCTGACCGTCGAGGCGGCCAAGTTCACGTTCTCGGGCATTCCCGTTGAACAGCAGCGGCCATCGCGGGTCCAGCTGTCGCGCGGCTCATTGGCGGTCGCCGACATCTCGTGGTTAGTGGCCAGCAACCCGCTGGTGATTGGCGGATCGATCGGCTTTGCTCAGGAAGATCCGCCGTTGGACCTGTCGGTGCAGGGCTTGCTCGACCTGCGCGTGCTGTCGGCGTTTGTCAGCACGGTGGCCTTCGACGGCGACGCCAACCTCAACACCCTGATCACCGGCACGGTGTCGCGCCCGCTGTTCGACGGCGAGATCATGCTGAAGGACGCGGAGGTCGCGGTCGCCGACCCACGGCTGGTCCTGTCGGACATGAACGGACCGATCGTGCTTGACGGCCGGCTCCTCGTGCTCGACAGCCTCCGCGGGCTGGCCAACGGCGGGACGTTCGCACTCGACGGCTCGCTGCAGGTCGCCGGCGTCGACGCCATTGAGGGCACGGTCAGCATCCAGGCACAAGGCGTCGCTATCGAGTTACTGAATGGCCTGCGCAGCGAGATTGACGCACTGGTGACCTTCCGGCCCGATCCGAAGGGGCCGAGCATCACCGGCGACATCCGCGTGGTGCAGAGTTCGTACGACGAGACCATCACGATTGCCTCGCTGGCCCGGCGCGCCAGGACACCGGTGTCGCCGACCCAGCAACGGCCGTATCTCGACCGCATCCGGTTGGACCTCGCCGTGACCACGAGCGACGACATGGTCGTGGACAATAACTACGGCCGGCTCGCGGCCGGCGCCAACGTCCGGCTGACCGGCACGGCTGCCGCACCAGGCATGGCCGGGCGCATCACGCTGCGCGAAGGCGGCGAGGTCTTCCTGGCCGGCCGCACCTTCCGGATCACCCGCGGCGACATCTCGTTCACCGATCTTCGCCGCATCAATCCCGAGTTCAACATCGTTGCCGAGGCGCCGCTCAGCGGCAGCCGCGGCAACGCGAGAATGACGCTGGCGGGCACACTCGAGCGGCCCACCATCGACCTGACCTCGGACGACGGCTCGAAGACGCCGGAACAGCTGGCGTCCGAACTGTTGGGCGAGGCCTACGGGAGCACGGCGTTGACGCTGCTGTCGGCTGACCTGCTCGGTGTCACCGGCCGCGCGATTGGCCTGGATTCGTTCCGCGTCGAGCGCGGCGACTTCGCGGACCCAGACTTCCGCGACGACCCCTCGGCGATTGGCGCCAGCGGCAGCGACCCGACCACCCGCCTCACGCTGTCGAAACGCCTGAGCCGCCAGGTGGAGTTCACGGTCTCGCAGAACCTGCGCGAGAGCGGTAACACCACGTTCATCATCAGCTACTTCCTGACGCCGGCCATCGAAGTGCGGGCGGTGTCGCGCGACGATGACACCGTCAGCATCGGCATCCGGCACCAGGTGACTTTTGGCGGCGGTGTCAGCAAGTCGCCCGCCGAACTACGGGTCAAACCGAAAGTGTCGGCGCTCACGTTCGCCGGCGTTGACCCCGCCATCGAGCAGGAGGTGCGCGGCCAGCTCAAGCTCGGTCCCGGCGACGACTTTGACTTCCTGGTGTTGCAGCGTGATGGGGACCGGGTGCGCGATCGGTTCAAGGGGCAGGGCTATCTGCAGGCGCGCGTCAGGACCCGCCGGGTCGAGTTGCCCGACGGCACCCTGACGCTCGAGTACGCGGTAGATCGCGGACCCCGCACCGTGCTCGAGGTGGTCGGCATCACCTTGCCGGCCAGCCTCACGGCCGAACTCGAAGAGGCGTGGCACCGCAACGTGCTCGACCAGTTCCTGATCGACGACCTGACCCACCGGGTGCGGCGCTACCTGGTCTCGACCAACGAGCTGGGGAGCGTGGTCGTCGGCACGGTGGACCACACCACTCCGGGCACCAAGCAGTTGCGGATCGACGTGACGCAAGGTGTGCCGGTCAGCGGCCGCGAGATTCGCATCACCGGCAACCAGGCGTTGGCCAGCCGCGTGTTGCTGGCAGAGATCACGGCGCAGGGCCTGGCGGTGGATGCCTGGCTCGACCGCACCGCCGCCGAGCGAGCCCTGGTCACCGCTTACAACGAGGCGGGTTTCCTCAAAGCCGAAGTGGCGGGCGGGCCGTTGACCATTGACGGCGACGCCGGCGTCCTGCCGATCACCATTGTCGAAGGCCCGCGCGCGCAGATCACCACGGTCACGTTTGACGGCGTGCCCGAGGGTCGCCTGGCGTTGATCCGGAAGGTTGCGGCCGTACCGTCGCCCGCTCCGTACGTGGCCGGCGATGTGGACAGTGCTCGCACACGAGTGGAGCAGCAGTACAGACTCGACGGCTACAACGCCGCTGACGTCGAAGTGCTCTCAGACGTGGCCGCGGACGACACTGTCCATCTCACGTTCGCGATTACCGAAGGACCCCGGCAGGTCCTGCAGGAGGTGGAGGTGACCGGCCTCGAGCTGACGCGCCGCTCGGTGCTGAACGGCGCGCTAGGTTTCGAACCGGGCAAGCCAGTGAATCTCGACGAGTGGACGCTCGCGCGGAAACGGCTTTACGACACCAACGTGTTTCAGCTGGTCGACATCCAGCCGGTGCCGGTCGGCGACACCGTGGACGGCGTCCAGCCGGTGAAGGCGCGCGTGGCCGTGCAGGAATACCCGGCCTGGGCGTTTCGCTACGGCTTTCAACTCGAAGGCGATCGCCAACTCGAACTCAATGAGTTCACCAGCACGCAGAATGCCGGCGTGGTGGCTGAGCTCAAGAACCCCAACCTGTTCGGCCGGGCGCTCACCTTCAATGCCTTCGGCATGTATCAGTTCGATCGCCAGGACGCGACGCTGATGCTGGCGACGTCTCGGTTGTTCGGCTGGCGCGCGCGGTCAAGCGTCTACGGGTTCTACTCAAGGGATTTATTCCGCGACGATGCCGGCCAGGAAATCCTGGCGATCAACGACGTCCAGGGCTTTAGCGCCGATCAGCGGTGGCGCGCCCGCGGCATGCAAATCGTCTACGGCTATCGCTTCGAGCGCTCACGCACGTTTGATCCCGAGCCCGGCAACGACCCGTTCCCGCTCGACTTTGTCAGCAACCTGGCCACGCTCAGCACCGCGGCCCTGTGGGACCGCCGCAACGATCCGCTGGCGCCGGTGAAGGGCACGTTCTCGTCCGCCTCGCTCGATCACGCGGCCTCTTGGCTGGGTTCGGACGTGCGCAATCGCAAGCTGCTGCTGCAGCAATACGCGTTCGTGCCGCTTGGCCGCGTCGTCTTGGCCTCGCGCGCGCAGTGGGGCAAGAAGTTCGGGCCCGACCCGTTGTTCCTGGACGAGCGCTTCCAGGCCGGCGGCGCCACGACCGTGCGCGGCTACGGCGAAGACAGCCTGGGCCCGCGCGACGCCGCCGGCTTGCCGCTCGGCGGCGAGGCGCTGTTGGTGCTGAACCAGGAAGTGCGCTTCCCGGTCTATCGATGGGTGAATGCGGTGACGTTCATTGATGCCGGCAACATCCTGGGCATCAACGACACGTTCAGCTGGAGTGACGTCAAGATCGGCTACGGCGCGGGCCTGAGGTTCGCGACGCCGGTTGGCATGCTGCGCGTGGATTTCGGCATTCCCGGCTCCACCGTGCCGAGCCTCACCACCCGAGAGGCCAACAGCCTCCGTGGCGGCCGGTGGTACTTCGGGATCGGGCACATCTTCTAGGGCTTGGAGGCTTGGAGGCTTGGGGGCTTGGAGGCTTGGAGGCTTGGGGGCCTGCGGGCTTGGGGCTGGAGGCCTGGGGCTCGATCAAGTCCCCAAGTCCCCAAGTCCTGGCACTATTTCAGGCTTCGCATGATCGCCAGCACGGCCTGGCGCTCGGGCGCCGCGGGCGCCAGGCGCAAGAATGCCTCGAAGTGTTCACCGGCCTTGGGCAACTGCCGCTGCCGCTGCGCGGCGAGCGCCGCGTAGTAGTGCGCGTAGGCGAGGTCGGGTTGCAGCTCGATGGCGCGGTTGAAGGCCGCGGCCGCGCCGCCCCAGTCGCTGCCTTTGCTCGTCGCCAGGCCAAGCTGGTAGAACGCGTACGGATTATCGTCGTCAGCCTCGGTGGCCTTGCGTGCCAGTTCGGTGGCGCGCCCGGCGTCGTTGGCGGCGAGGGCCTCGCCCGATTCACCGACGAGCTGCCAGCCGGCTTGCCCGCTTTGCTTGAGCCGCGCGAATTCCGCCGCCACGCCGTCCATTCGACCGAGCTTGAGCAGCGCCTGCGCCGCCAGGTAGATTGAGGCCGGATCGCCGTCCCTGGACGCCTCGATCGCCTGCTCGTAATCGCCCGATTGGAACAGCCGCTGGACTTCCGGCTTCTGGTCCTCAGCCGACACATTTACGCCCGAGCCGGGAAGAATCCACACGGCCAGGGCCATGAGAACGGCGAAAATCGACCTGTTTCGTGCGCACATTGATGCCATTTGGCTACTCCAGCCTTTCCATACTGCAACCGCCATGCCGACAGGTATACTCTACGGCAACACCTCCCGGTGACCCCTCGGAGGCATGCAGACTTGGTGCTTTGCACCTCAGCCACTCTGGCCGCCCCAAGCCTCCACGCCCCTAGGTTTCTCTAACTCGAAAGTAACGAAAGTACATGTCAGATCAAAGACTCAAGATTGCCGTTTTCATCGACTTCGACAACGTCGAAATCGGCGTGAAGACGACGCTCGGCCTGCCGTTCGATATCGGCGCCGTGCTCGAAGCCATCAAGGAACGCGGTGAGATCATCACCAAGGTCGCCTACGGCGACTGGAAGCGATCGGGCGACTACGGTCGCGCCATGGCGCAACACGCGGTTCGCCTCGTGCAGCGCGTGCCGACGCCCGGCGGCGACAAGAACGGCGCCGACATCAACCTCGCCCTCGACGCCCTCGAAATGGCGTTCACCTACTCCCACATCAACGCCTTCGTCATCGTCGGTGGCGACAGCGACTTCATCACGCTGGTCGAGAAGCTGAAGCAGTACGACCGCAAGGTGTTTGTGGTCGGCGGCCGCGCGTTCACCAGCCAGGTGATGCAGAAGAACTGCACCGAGTTCATCGCCTACGAGAACATCGTGCCGGATCGCCGCCCGAGCCAGCCGCGCCCCGAACGGGGCAGCAGCGATCGGCCGCGCACCCAGAGCCACAGCAGCGGCACGCAGCCCATCGAACAGGCCGTCGCGCTCGTGAAGCGGGCATTGAAGGTGTTGGCCGACCGCGAGGTGTCGCCGCAACTCGGCCTGCTGAAGAGCACGCTGTTGCAGCTCGACTCGTCATTCTCGGAACGCGACTACGGCGTGGGCAGCTTCCGCGACTTTGCCGACAAGCTCGCACAACAGGGCATCGTCACGCTGAAGCACCAGGGTCGCAGCACGCTGGTTGAACTCAACGACGGCCAGGCGGATGCGGTGGTGGAAACCGCCGCGCCCGCGATGCCCGTCCTCGTGCCGGATGCGTCGAGCGAAGCTATTTCGGCGTCGCGCGAAGCCGGTCGTCGCGCCGCGCGCGAATTGCTGGAACAGGCCGACTCCGGTCCCGGCGCCGCCGAGATGGACGAAGAAAAGGAAACGCGTCCCGCGCCGACCGAGCCCGCTTCGCTCGGCGACGGCGTGGCGCTGGTGCGGAGACTGCTGGCCGAGGTGGCGACCCCGCCGCGCTGGCCGATGTATCCGCGCCAGTTCAAGCAGTTCCTCAAGGCGGCCCAGCCCGACTTCGACGAGCGCCGTTACGGATCGATTGCCGACCTGATGCGGGCGTGCCAGAAGGACGGCATCCTGCGGCTGGAACGCGACCGCCAGGGCGGCCTGCGCGTGTTTGCCAACGGCGCGACCGCGCGCGCCACGGTTCCGCACGGGTGGGGCCTCGTCGTGAACAACACCCAGTCGCCGGTTGAATCGTTCGAGTCGCTCGAACCGGCACTGCTGGTTGAGCCGTTACCGCCCGCCATGGCGGAGCCGGTCGCGTTGCCACTGGAAGTGGATGGCAACGTCGCGGTCGCGCCGAAGTCCGCGGCCAAGGCCAAGAAAGCTCCGTCGCGCGCGAAGAAGACCGCCGCGCCGGCCGCCAAGACCGAGAAGAAGAAGGCCGCGCCTCGTAAGAAGAAGGCGAACTAGCCGCGCCGAGGCGTCCGGTCACGAACGGGTTGGCGCACTGGTGCGATCGCAGGTCACGACGGTATCGTGATCGGCGATCGCGCCAGGCGCGTCAAACGTTAGCCGTATAATCAGGTTTCGCGTGTCCACTACTTACACCGCCAAAGACATCACCGTCCTCGAAGGACTCGAACCGGTTCGCAAGCGCCCCGGCATGTACATCGGCGGCGTCGGCAGCACCGGCCTCCATCACCTGGTCTGGGAGACGCTCGATAATTCGATCGACGAGGCCATGAACGGCCACGCCGCGAACATCCGCGTCACGCTGCACAAGGACGGCTCGTCCATCACGGTCGAAGACGATGGCCGCGGCATTCCGGTGGATGCGCATCCCAAGACGAAGAAGAGCGCGCTGGAAGTGATCTTCACCGTGCTGCACGCCGGTGGCAAGTTCGAAGCCGGCAACTACAAGACCGCCGGCGGCCTCCACGGCGTGGGCGCCAGCGTCGTCAACGCGTTGTCACGCGAGCTGGTGGCGACGGTCCGCCGCGATGGCTTCCAGTACGAGATGACCTTCAAGCAGGGCAAGCCGCAAGGCAGCCTGAAGACGGTGGGTCCAGCGCGCGGTACCGGCACGACCGTGTTCTTCAAGCCCGATCCGCAGATCTTTCCCAAGGTCGAGTTTGAAGCGTCGCTGATTCGCGAGCGACTGGAAGTGGCCAGCTACCTGCACCGCGGCGTGAAGGTCACCTTCGAAGACGAGTCCACCGGACAGAAGGATGTCTTCCAGCACGACGAGGGGCTGGTCGATTACCTGAAGAAGATCGTCGCCGAGCGCAACTCGAAGCCGGTGCACGAAGCGCCCTTCACGCTCGAGAAGGACGGCGCGACCAAGCTCGAGGTCGTGCTGCAGTGGACCGAGGCCACCGACGAGAGCCTCCGCAGCTACGTCAATGGCATTCCCACCGCCTCGGGTGGCACGCACGAGAGCGGCTTCCGCGCCGGGCTCGGCAAGGCGGTCCGCAACTACATCGAGACCCACAACCTGTCGCCGAAGGGCGTGACGCTCAGCGCTGAGGACATTCGCGAGGGGCTCACCGGCATCCTGTCGGTCTTCATCCAGGAACCGCAGTTCCAGGGGCAGACCAAGGATCGCCTGAACAATCCCGAGGTGATGTCGGCCGTTGACGGGCTGGTGCGGCCGGGCCTCGAGCACTGGTTGAACAACAACCAGTCGATTGCCGAGGCCATTGTCGCGCGCATCATCCTGTCGGCGCGGGCGCGCGAGGCGAGCCGTGCCGCGGCGTCGGAAGTGGTGCGCAAGGGGCCCACCGCGGGGCGCGTCAACCTGCCGGGCAAGCTGGCCGATTGCACCAATCCGGGAGCGATCACCAGCGAGTTGTTTGTCGTCGAAGGCGATTCCGCCGGCGGCTCGGCGAAGCAGGGCCGCGATCGCGTGCGCCAGGCCATTCTGCCGCTGCGCGGCAAGGTGCTGAACACCGAAGGCGTGTCGACCGCGAAGGTGCTCGAGAACAAGGAACTGGCCGACCTGGTCACGGCGCTCGGCTGCGGGGTCGGCAAGAACTTCGACCTCGCCCGCATGCGCTACGGCAAGGTCATCATCCTCGCCGACGCCGATTCCGACGGCCATCACATCGCGACGCTGTTGCTCACGTTCCTCTTCCGGCACCTGCCGCAACTGATGGCCGCCGGGCGGGTCTACCTGGCGCAACCGCCGCTCTATCGCATCGACATCGGCAAGGAGACCTTCTGGGCGCTCGACGAGTTGCAGAAGGCACAAATCCTCAAGACCAAGACCGGCCGCGCCAACCCGGAGATCACACGCTTCAAGGGCCTGGGCGAGATGATGCCCAAGGTGTTGTGGGAGACCACGCTCAACCCCCGCACGCGGCGGTTGCTCAAGGTGGAAGTCGTCGATCAGTTGATGACGGATCGCGTGATTAACGAACTGATGGGCAAGGACGCCTCGGCGCGCTTCCGCTTCATCATGGACCGGGCCGAAGACGTGGTTGAGCTCGACGTTTAAGGGTAGAATTTAGACCGTTTGTCGGACTCGTCCCAGCTGAAGAAGTCGCCGTTCGATCGGTCGCTCGTCGAAGGCCCCATCGGTCCCGCCGTGTGGAAGCTGGCGTGGCCCACCATGCTTCAGAACGTGATCGCCGGCCTCCAGGGCGTGGTCGATCACATTCTGGTAGGTCACTTGATCGGCTACACCGGGAACGCCGCCATCGGCGTCAGCTGGCAAATCTTCCTCGTCGTCATTGTCTTCATCGCCTCGCTGTTCACCGGCCAGGCGGTGCTGATCGCCCGCTATGTGGGCGCCGGCGAGGTCGAGAAGGTCAACAAGACGGTGCAACAGGCGTTGCTGACCGCCATCGCGATGTACGCGGTCATGGGGCCCGTGGGCTATTTCCTGGCGCCGTACCTGCTCGAGATGGTCAATGCGTCGGGCGAGGTCAAGGCGCTGGCGCTGCCGTTTCTCCGCATCAACTTCGCGCTCAGCTTCGGCATGTTGTCGTTCTTCATGCTGACCTCGGCGCTGCGCGCCGCCGGCGACTCGCGCACGCCGCTGCGTCTCGGCGTGACCATGACGATCCTGAACGTCATCCTCAACCTGATTTTCATTCCTGGCCTCGGTCCTATTCCGGCGCTCGGTACCGCAGGGTCGGCGTTGGGCACGGCCATTGCCTCGAGCACGGTCAGCGCCTACGCGCTCTACCAATTGTTCAAGGGCCGGCTGGTGTTCAAGGTCACGCGCCAGATGGATTGGCGCCCCGACTGGACGACCATCCGCGCCCTGTTCCGTTTCGGCTTGCCGACCGGCGTGCAGGGCATTGCGATGAACGTCGCTGGCGTCCTGATGCTGCGCTACATCGGCTCGTTGCCGCAGAGCGCGGCCGCGCAGGCGGCCTTCACGATCGGCTACACGGAACTGTTCTCCATGATCACGTGGACGTCGGTGGGTCTCATGGGCGCGGCGGCCACCATCGCCGGGCAGAACCTGGGCGCCGGCCATCCCGAGCGCGCCATGCAGGGGGTCCACGCCGCCTCGCGCATCGGTCTGGGCGTGGCCGCCATCGTCGGCCTGCTGTTCATCTCGATTCCGCAGGTCCTGCTCGGCGCATTCGGCGCGACCGAGGCGGCTGTCGCCACGGTCGGTCAGCAGCTATTGCAGTATCTTGCCGTGTCAGGCTTCTTCATCACGCTGGCGCTGACCTATACCGGCGGCTTACAGGGAACCGGTGACACCCGCAGCCCGCTCTTCATCACGCTGGCGTCGCAGGTGGCCGTGCCGATCGGCATGTGCACCATCATCCAGATGTCACGGCCACTGGTCGCCGGCGACATCTGGCTCGCGATCGTCCTCGGCCACTTCACCCGCTGCGTGTTGACCGTGCTGCGCTTCCGCCAGGGCAAATGGCGCAACATCGTCGTCGCGCATTGAAGAGAATAAAGAATAAAAATAAAGGCCTAACCCCTCGCTACGTTGCAGAAATCTCGTTCGAAGATCGCCGGCCGGTTGGTTTCTCGCCAGAATCGTGACGGCGCGCTCCATGCACCTCCCTCAACATGGACAATCAAACCTCGAAACCCTTCGAGATAAAGGCGCGCACTTTCCGCTTTGCTTGCGCCGTCGTCTCGACGTTCCCACAGTCGCACCTCAATCCGCCCAGTCTCAAGGTCTGGACGCAGCTGATAGCGGCTGCGACCTCTACCGGTGCTCACTTGGAAGAGGCGGCCGCCGGCGGCAGCCGCGCGCACTTTCTCTCGATCACACGGGGAGGACTGCGCGAGATGAGGGAAGCCAACTATTGGTTGCGAATCATCGCGACGACCCAATTGACAGGCTATCAATCAGTGCCGGCGCTCTTGGAGGAGTCGTCGGAGCTGGTCGCAATCCTCACGGCGATTGTCAGGAACACGGTCGCGAATCAAGGCAGGAAGGGCGAGAAGTAGTTCGTTTTTCTAAATTCGTTATTCGTTATTCTCAGCCAGCGGAATCGTCAGGGTGAACGTCGCCCCCTCGCCCTCGCGCGAGGCTACCCGGATGGTCCCGCCCTGCTTCTCTGCCAGCGCGCGCGCGATGGTCAATCCCAGGCCCGTGCCGGGAATGCGACGGGTGTCGCTGCCATCCAGTTGCGTGAACGGCTCGAAGATGGAATCCACCTTGTGAGACGGGATGCCGGGGCCGTGGTCGCGGATGGCGATGGCCATCATGCCGCCTTCTCGTTCAGCTGAAACCTCGACCTGCGAGCCCGTCGGGGCGTGCTTGACCGCGTTCGACAACAGGTTGACCAGCACCTGGATGGCGCGATCCGGGTCGGCCATGACCTCGGGCAGGTCACCCGCCGACGAGACGAGCGTCACCCCGGCGGCGCGGGCAAAGCCCTCAACTGACTGCGCGGAGTCGTCCAGGATCGACCGCAGGTCCGCGCGCCTCGGCGCCACCATCATCTCGCCCGCCTCGATCTTCGATATGTCGAGAATGTCGTTGACGATGCGGATCAGGCGATCGGTGTTGGCGAGGGCAACACGGACGAGCTGATCGGCATCCTCGCTGCCGGTAATGCCTTCGGCAATCAACAGCTGCATCGAGGCGCGGATCGAGGTGAGCGGTGTGCGCAGCTCGTGGCTGACCATCGACACGAATTGCGACTTCAGCCCCTCGAGTGCGCGCGAGGCTGTGACGTCGGTGCCGATGGCGATCACAAACGCCGCTTCGCCCTCGCGGTTGCGCAGCGGTGCGACCGCCCACTCGATCATGCGCGGCGTACCCGCGTAATCGACCCACACCCGGTCTACCGTCGTCGTCGAGTTGAGCGTTGCATAGCCAGAGATGCGGTCGGCCATGCCCACCTGGTCTTCATTGCGCAGGAACGGCAGCGCCCAGAACGGCTGGCCCAGCACCTGCTCGGCCAGCAGGCCAGTCAGTTGCTCGCAGGCCCTGTTGAAGCGCACCACGTTCGAATCCTGGTCCATGACCGTCACTAGCACCGGCGCCATGTCGAGGACGGCCGAGACGAAATCCCGCTCCGCGCGCAGTTCCGTTCTCGCGTTGACGCGGTCGGTGATGTCGCGGGCAATGCCCTGGAAGCCCTCGATCACGCCGCCCGTCATGATGACGCGCACGTGCTGGCCGACCCAAATCTCGCCGCCATCCTTGCGCCGCACCGGAAACTCCAGGTACGACGGCTCTGGCGTCCTGGTCGACTTCTCGTAGAACGCCATGGCGCGCGGCACCCAGTCGGGCCGCATCAGCTCAAAGTACTTCATCGCCAGTAACTCGGTTTCGGCATAGCCAAGAATGCGCGTTGCCACCGGGTTGACGAAGGTGAACCGCCCGTGCGGATCGGTGCGGTAAATCATGTCGCTGGCGTTGTCGACGAGGTCGCGGTACCGCCGTTCGGTGCGTTCGACGGCCTGCGTGCGGACCTGCACCTGGCTTTGCAGCGTCCGGCTCCAGGCCATGCTGCCGACAAACAGCAGCAGCCCGACCCCGCCGCCAATGCCCAGCGCGGCCGCGTAACGCTCGGCCCACGTGCGCCGGGCCGGATTGGCCAGGCTCTGCTCGACGATGCGATCGAATTCGCCCGTGGCCTTCAGGCGGTCGAGCGCGACCCGGAGCGGCGTGACCATCAGGTCACGACCGGGCAAGACCGCCAGCTGGTACGGCCGTGCCAGCAAGGGCACCGCGGTCGCTTCGTCCGCCAGCGCGCCCATGAGGAAGCGGAGGGTCAGGCGATTCCCAGCGACGCCATCCACTTCGCCGCGCGCGAAGGCGCGAATGGCATCGCCGCGGGTGGCGACTACCTGCAGCGTGGGCCGTCGCGCTTCGGGCAGGGCCGCGAGCAACAGGTGGTTGATGGACCCGTCTTTGACGGCCACCCGCACGCCCCACAGGTCGTCGACCCCGCGCGGATAGTGCGGCAGGCCCGGGCGCATCATGATCACCTGCGACAGGGTCCACGTCTGGTCGAGCAGTTGGTATTTGGCGGCGCGCTCGTCGGAGTACGCCAGGAACATCACGTCGGTCTTGCCGGCGTCGAACGCGGCCATTTGTTCATAACGGGATGCGAGGCGAATCTCCACGGCCAGGCCGGCTTCGCGCCCAAGGGCACGCATCAGCTGGATATTGAAGCCCTGGGGATTGCCCTGGTCGTCGAGGTACTCGTAGGGAGGAAACTCGCGATCGCCGCCGTAAATAATGGTCTTCGCTTCGCGGACAGGATTCTGCGCGACCGCGGGTGCGGCAATCGCCACCAGCGTCCCGACCACGAACAGAATCCTGAGCCGACGCAGAGCCACGGCAGATTGTAGCGCCCTTCGGTAGAATAGGGACTTCGCCCTCATTCCAAAGGAAGCGCGCACATGTCTGATGCCATTACCGGCCGCCGCCGGGTTCCACGCCCCGAAAACGACCCCAACCTGACCTATGCGCCCGGCACGCCTGCCCGGGCCGAGCTCAAGGCCCGCCTGGCCACGATGGCCAGTGAGACGGTCGACATTCCAATCGTGATCGGCGGCAAGGAGATTCGCAACAGCGACGCTCAGCCGGTCGTCATGCCCCACAAGCACGGCCACGTGCTGGGTCAGTTCCACCAGGCGACCCCCGCCCAGGTCCGCCAGGCGGTGGATGCCGCGATGGCGGCGCGCAAGGAATGGTCAGGCTGGTCGTTCGAAGACCGCGCCGCGGTGTTCCTGCGTGCAGCCGAACTGTTGACCACGACCTGGCGCTCCACGATTGTGGCGGCCACGATGTTGGGACAGTCGAAGACCGCCTACCAGGCCGAGATCGACGCGGCCTCTGAGCTCGTCGACTTCTGGCGCTTCAACGTCGCGTTCGCCCAGGAGCTGATCTCGGAACAGCCCGACAGCACTCATGCCGTCTGGAATCAGATGGAGTACCGGCCGCTCGAAGGCTTCGTTTACGCCATCTCGCCGTTCAACTTCACCGCCATCGGCGGAAACCTTGCCGGTGCGCCGGCGCTGATGGGTAACACCGTCGTGTGGAAGCCGGCCGGCACCGCGATGCTGAGCGCGTACTACGTGATGAAGTTGCTCGAGGCCGCGGGCCTGCCGCCGGGCGTCATCAACTTCGTGCCGGGCAACCCGGTTGAGATTTCGGACGTGCTGCTCGATCACCCGGACCTGGCGGGCATCCACTTCACCGGCAGCACCGCCGTGTTCAACGGCATGTGGCAGCGGGTCGGCCAGAACATGGGCAAGTATCGCGGCTATCCGCGACTGGTCGGCGAAACCGGTGGCAAGGACTTCATCGTGGTCCACCCGTCGGCGGATCCGCAGGAAGTGGCGGTTGCCGCGGTGCGCGGTGCGTTCGAGTTCCAGGGCCAAAAATGCTCGGCGGCGAGCCGCATGTACGTGCCCAGGTCACGTTGGAACGACATCCGCGACCGCATGGTCGCAATGATGAAGGACATCAAGATGGGCGATGTCCGCGACTTCCGCAACTTCATGGGCGCGGTGATCGACAAGAAGTCGTTCACCAAGGTCAGCGGCTACATTGACGACGCGAAGAAGAACGCCAAGGTGATCCAGGGTGGCGGCTGCAACGGCGACGAGGGGTACTTCATCGAGCCAACGCTGGTCGAATCGGCCGACCCGTCGTACCGCCTGCTGTGCGAGGAAGTCTTCGGGCCCGTCCTGTCGGTCTTTGTCTATGACGATGCGAAGTGGAGCGAGATGCTGCAGATCGTCGATCGCACCTCGCCCTACGCGTTGACCGGTGCGGTGTTCGCGTACGATCGCGCCGCTGTGATCGAGGCCTCGTCGGCGCTCAAGAACGCGGCCGGCAACTTCTACATCAACGACAAGCCGACCGGCGCCGTGGTGGGGCAGCAGCCGTTCGGTGGCGCACGCGCGTCGGGTACCAACGACAAGGCCGGTTCGAAGATGAACCTGGCCCGCTGGGTCAGCATGCGGACCATCAAGGAAACGTTCGCGCCGGCGACGGACTACAAGTATCCGTTCATGCTGGAAGAATAATCCGCCTAAAGGCGGACGCCACATTGCGATGTAGCCTCCGGCTTTAGCCGGAGCTCTCCTAGAACCGAAACAGCTTCGTTACTTTGACTACCAGGCTCCGGTTGTCCAACTCAGGGAAACCGGGGCCTGTCGTGTTTCGGCCGTCGCTGTAGACCACAAATAATTCACTGCCGGGCTGGTACTCCCAGCGAAACCGCGCGTTGGTGCTGACCGCGGTGCTGGCCGACTGGTATTGCACCAGCGCCGACGCGAACATGCGTGGCGTCAGCGTGTACGTGAAGCGCGAACTGATGATGTTGGCGTCGCCGTCGCCGTACGGCGTGTCGAACACGTTGAACGACACGGTGGGTTCGGCATAGAAACGGGGCCCGAACTCGACGCGCCCACGCCAGGTCAGTTCCTTCAGTGTGCCGCCATAGAAGCCACCGTAGTTCAGCGTCAGCGTGCCTGACACCCGTCGTTGCGGCGAACTCGTGTAGAGCAGCTTCGCCTGCTGGAAGTTGTATTCGCCGACCGGGACAATGACGCCCGGCGTCACCTGGAAGGGCGCCTCGAGATGCTCGTACGCGCCCGTGTACTCGATGGCCCACTGGTCGCCGTCCGACAACTCCATGCGGTATGCGGCCGTGGCCTCCCGCGATTCGGGCCGGCCGTGGCGGTCCTCGAAGTAGTCGTAGCTGCCCTCGTAATAGAACTTGCGGACCGTCTTCCACCGCGCCGGCCGCGGGCTGTAGCGGCCTTGCCCGTAGGTGCGGCGGAACGCCGAGCGCCGCAGGAAGCCGGTCTCCGGGTTGAACTGGTCGCCGAGGAACATGTGCTCGACCTGGAAGCCGGTCAGGTCGGCATTCCACGTCATGTTGCCGCGATAACTGCTGCGCTCGTTGACCGACGCACCCGCTGCACCCGACGTCCCCGCCCAATACGCATTGATCGCCAGCTGTTCGAGGGGGTTGATCGTGCTGTCGACCCCGAACGAGTAACCATCGTCGCCACCGGCTGCGCCGGGACCGCGCCGCGTGGCGATCATGCCGATGCGGCTGCGCTTGAGGATGTCGCGATTGACGCGAAACACCGAGAAGTCGGTCGCAGGCGCGCCGGCCGTGTCGATCTCCTCCGTGCGCATGTGCAGCGCGCCGACCTGGAATCCGTTGCCGCGCCCGAGCAGCCGCGCGCCGCCGAGAATGGGAACGACCTGGTTGTTCTGCAGCCCGATGCGCCGGCTGAAGAACACGATCGGCGTGACGTTGCTGGCGCCACCACCACCACCACCACCGGCGCTGATGGCCGTCGGGCCCTGGCCGCCGCCACCCTGGTTGGCACCGGCGCCGGCAAAGTTGAAGACGTCCTGGCCCTCCAGAAAGAAGTCGCGCTTCTCCGGAAACAGCACGCTGAAGCGGGTCAGGTTGACCTGCGCTTCGTCGTCCTCGACCTGGGCGAAGTCGGTGTTGTAGGTGAAGTCGGTGACCACGGACTGCGTGATGCCCCACTTGGCATCGACGCCGAACTCAGCGGCACCGTGATTCGACAGGGGCGGCGTCGAGCGATGGTTGGTCGTACCCGAGCCAAGCGCGTACGGCTTGACGTCGAGGTTCCGCAGCCTGGTCGGTGACTCGAGGCCGACCAGCGTGCCGACCGACGATACCTTTGACAACCCCCGGCGGCCCCACGAGATCGGCACTTGCGACAGGAAGGTCAGCTCGTTGCGCCAGCGGACCATGCGGCGGAAGTTTATGCCCCACTCCTGGCTGCCTTCCTTGAACCGCATCGACCGGAACGGGATCACCATCTCCACCGTCCAGCCCTGGTCGAAGTTGGCGGTCTTGACCTCCCACAGGCCGTTCCAGTTGTTGCTGGGCTGCTCGTTGGTGACCTGCCAGTCGAACATGCCACCCTGGGCATTGGACGAGAAGCCGAAAGCGTTGCGACGGTCATCGAACGTGTCGAACATGACCGCGATGTGGTCGTTGTTGTACAGGTTGCTGGCGTCACGCCGCATGTCGCTGGTGACCCGACGGTCGGGATGGGTCTCCCACAGGCGCGCGCTGACGTAGATGTTCTTGTCATCGAAGAACACCCAGACGTCGGTCTTGTCGCTGGCCGGGCCACCCTCGGTCGGTTCCTGTTGCAGGAAGCCGCTCGCGGCGGGAACCGTCTGGTAGAACGGCTCGTCGAGCCGGCCGTCGAGGGTGAAAGGCGAGGGCAGGCGCGTGGTGCGCAACACCGCATGTCCTTGCGCGTCGCGCGTGACCATCTCGGGCGCGACAGGCGGATTCTGCGCCGCCGCCGGAGTGACGAGAGCAAGGCAGAAGAGTAGAACCGTCCCGACGCGCCACATGCAGCCCACCATTATAGGTGGCGAACCTATTTCGGCCTGGCTCGTGAATCGGATCACAATTCCGTAAGTGCCTGAGCCGTTTTGAGACAAATCGGTGCGACGCGAGTGCCCTTGAGCCGCGACAATCGACTCTTCGACAAACACTTACGGCCACACCGCGCGGCTGGACTCGCTCTTGCTATCTTCAGGGTGTGCGATCTGAACACGGCTACACCCTGATCGAGATCATGATCGTGATGGGACTCATTGGCGTGTTGGCGGCGATATCCGTGCCTACCTTCATTGAGTCGAACGCGCGAAACCGGCTCTGGACCGCGTCCGAGCAGATTGGCGGCACGATCCGGCAGACGCGCCTCAAGGCGATCAGCCGGAACACGTCGTATCGCGTGGTGTTCGACTGCCCGGCGGCCGGCAGCCTGCGCAGCCTGGTCCTGACCGGTGATCCACTGGTCGACGATGACGGAGACCGCTGCAGCCAGACCCTTGAGGGCGACTCAGACGCCCTCGAGATGCCACTGAGCGTGACTTACGACCACGGTGAGGCGACCGCGCTTCAGGTCACCGGCCGAGGCATCTTCACCGCCGCCGGCGCCTCCATTCCCTTAACTGTCAGCGTTCAATATGGCTCATCCACTAGAACACTCACCGTCAGCGCCACCGGCCAAATCACTTTCAGCAACATCGAGTGACGAGCGCGGCTTCACGCTCGTGGAGGCCATCGTCGCGATGGTGGTCTGCACGGTCGGTCTCGTCTCGCTCGCGGAGCTGATGGCGGTCACCCTTCGCATGCAGCAGCTCTCGCAGAACTCCACGCAGGCCGTGCGGCTGGCCCAGGACAAGATCGACGAGCTGACGACCCTGAGTTTTGCCACCGACCTGTCGGTGGCGTGCGGGGGCTCGTTGACGGCCGATGTCGCGAACCACAACGATGTGCCGGGCAACGGTGCGGGCTACCGGCGCCGGTGGGTGGTGGCTGCGGGTCCTGACGGCGACACCAACTTGCGCGAGGTCACCGTCCGCGTCATTCCCGATGTGCGCGATGCCCGGACGGCAAGCACGTACAGTCTGACTACGATCATCCGGGGGTTGCCAGTCGCATGCTGATCCACAACGGCCTCGGTAACGACCGCGGCTTTTCCCTCGTCGAGCTCCTGGTCGCCAGCATGGTGACGATGGTGGTGCTCGGCGGCGCCGTGGCGCTGACTTCCCAGATGCAGGTGGGCTACCGGCGGCAGATCGAGCAATCGGCCGCCGAGCAGGAGGGTCGCTACGCGCTCGACTGGGTCAGCCGGTTGATCCGCGCCGCCGGCAACAACCCCTACAACCTCGCGACGAGCGCGTGCCCTGCGGCCGGCACCCCCTATGCCGCCATCGTGTTCGATCCTGATGGCGACGCCATCGACGACGACATCCGGCTGCAGACCGACTCGAACCCGCCTGACGGCCTGCTCGGCGGCCCTGACGGTGCCTGCACCCAGGCCAACGAGGATGTGACCGTTTCCCTCGATCACGGTGCCAACAGCATTACCTTCCTCGACAACAACATTGGCGGCCTCGCCACCATCCGCACCGACGCGGTGATCGAGGACCTTCGCTTCATCTATCGTGACGTGGCGCGCAACGTCACCACCAATCCGTTGAACGTCGTCTACGTCGAGACGCAGGTGACCATTCGCACGCGAACGATCAACGCCGCCACGGGGGCGCCGGTCACCCGCGTCCTCAGCCAGGAAGTACGCATTCGCGGCCGGAATTACTGATGAAGGACAGCAGTGAGGCACCTATGACAACGCAACCCTTGGCTCCGGTTCGCTCCGAAAAAGGCGTCGCGCTCGTCATCGTCCTGCTGCTGCTGGCGGTGATGATGGGCCTGACGACCGGCATGACCATGAGCAGCCAGACCGAGATCGCCATGGCCGCCAACGAGCTCAACTATGCCGGTGCACGCGCCGCCGCCGAGGCGGGGTTGAACCGGGCCATCGAGCAAATCATCGCCAACACGGCGACCAACCTGCTGGCCGGCGTCGATGGGCTCGTGGACGCCGCCGACCCCGCCGCCGCCGTCAATGCCGACAACGGCCTCGTTCCGGTGATCGGCAACGGTCCATTCACCATCGGCGATCAGTACTCATACACGCTCGAGATTCTCGACGATGACGATCCTTCGCTGTACCCCGTGGCGTTGTCCGTGGCCCAGCTGGCCCAGATGATCGAGAACGACAACCGCTACCTGAGTCTGAACGATCGCCTGATTCTCCGGGCCACGGGCACGGGTCCGAAAGGCACGACCGTCAGCATCTCGCGCGTGTTGCAGTCGGTCTTGACTGGTGCCATCCCGCCGACCAGCACCACGATTCTGTCGAATCCCGCGGTCCTGGTGGGCGGCGACCTGGACATCAACGGCAACATCAGCGTGCTCGGTAACGAGGGCAACATCCATGCGAACGGCAACGTCACCGGCGGCGGATCCGAGGACATCAGTGGCGACCTCACGGCCACCGGCACGGTCGCCGATACCCTTGACCCGGATGGCCTGAAGGCGGGCGGCATGCCCCCGGTCACCATTCCGGAGATCCGGGCCCAGGACTTCAAGGGTCTTGCCGACTGGATCCTCACCAGTTCCGGGGCGATACAGCGGGCCAGCGATAACGCGACCTGTGGCGGCGGCGGACCAACGTGCCCGACGGGATGGACCTATTCCGGTGGCGCGTGGAGCGCCTCGGGCGCCATGCCCGCCGCTGCGACCTATTACGTCGAGGGCCCTGTCTCGATCCACGGCACCGGTAAGTCCACCCTCACGTCAGTGTCGATTATTGCCGAGGGCTCCATCACGATCACCGGTAACGGCAAGTTCCGCCCCGAGAACTCTTCGAAGATCCAGTTCGTGACCAATGGCGACTTCGAACTGGGCGGCACGGTCGACGCGGACGACTCGGTGGACCTCGACGGCCAGATCATGGTCCGCGAGCAGATGAAAATCTACGGCAACTCGGAATTCCAGGGCCGCGTGATGGTTGAGAACCGCAACGGCGACACGAACGCCTACGACGCATCGACCAACCCGTACGGCCGTCGTGGCTCTTCGACGACCGCCGCCAACACCCTGTCGGGCAACATGAGAGTGACCTATAACGGCAACCTCGGCGACATCGTCACCGAGGTCGAGACTCCGGGCGTGGCTCCGGCCTACACCAATAACGTCTCGGGGTGGATCGAGCAATGATCGACGCGCGCCGAGCCGTGGCCGCGGCCATTTGCCTGGCGACCGCTCTGCCGGCCGCGGCGCAGTCGCTCGCGGACGTCGCCCGGCAGGAAGCCGCGCGGCGCGATTCGGTGGCGCAGCCCGCGAAGGCGTTCACCAACGCCGACTTGAAGGTTGGCCCGCTGGCCTCCCATGTCTCCGCCCCGGCGGCTCGAGAGGCGGAGCAGGGTTACATGAGCATCAGCGCTGGCCGTTACGTTACGGCCGAAGAACTGATCGCCAACAGCAATGCCAACATCCCCACCGGCGATAAGATCTTGCAGGAGCCGAACTGGCGCGGCCAGGCCGAATCCCTTCGCGGGCAGTTGGTGAAACTCCAGCAGGACGTCGCGGCGCTGGCGGCGACAGCGGATGACGAGAGCCGACCCGCGAGCGAGCGCGCAGTGGCCGATCGGCTGGTGGCGCAGAAGCAGGTGGTGATCGAGGACCTCGAGCGCCGCTGGCTCAAGATGGAGAAGCAGGCCGAAATCCAGCGGATTCCTAAGGCGTGGCTCGATCCCCGCCCGACACTCTCGACGCAAACTCCCCAGTGAAGAGCGCCGGCATGCCGCCAGTGTGCAGGAATACCACCGTTTCATCCGGCGTGAGCTCGCGGCTACGCACGTGCGCAATCAGCGCCGCCATGCCCTTCGACGTGTAGCAGGGATCCAGCAGGATGGCTTCAGACCTGGCGAGCAGGTCGATTGCTTCGAGCCCGACGCTCGTCGGGATGCCGTATCCCTCGCCAATGAATGATTGGTCAGTCACCAGGTCGGGCAAGTCCAGTCGTTCGGGCAGTCCCAGCCGCGTCGCCGCTTCGTTGGCGATGCGCCGGGCGCGCTCAATCTTCTCCGGCTCGCCGGCGCTGACGGCGACGCCGTAGACGCGATAAGGCGCCTCGCACAGGACGGCGCCGAGTGTCAGTCCAGCCTGCGTGCCGCGCGATCCGCTGGCGTAGTACAGGCGCGTCGGGGCGATATTCAACCCGGCCAGCTGCTCGACGAGTTCGGCCGAGCCGGCGACGTAGCCGAACACGCCGATACCACTCGATCCACCAATGGGGATCACGTACGGAGTCCGCCCGCTGGCTTCTTCCTCGGCGACGACCTCGGCGACGATCGCTTCGTCCTGACCGACCGCGAGCATCGGATCGATCGATGGCACCAGGCGCACCTCGGCGCCGTAGAGGCGATCGAGCAGCAGGTTGCCGGCCAGCGCTGGTTCGGCCGTGGTGGCCGTCAACACCAGCACGCACCGCATGCCGGCGACGCACGCCGCCGCCGCGGTCATGCGCGCGTGATTCGATTGCACCGCCCCGGTCGTGATCAAGGTCGTCGCGCCCCGGGCCTGTGCGTCGGCCACCAGGTATTCGAGCTTGCGCGCCTTGTTGCCCCCCAGTCCGAGTGCCGTGAGGTCGTCCCGCTTGATCAGGATCCGAGGGCACCGCGCCGGTCCACCAAGCGCGTCGCGGAGCCGAACCGCGTCATGAATGGGAGTAGGCAACTGCGCCAAAGGGATGCGCGGCTGCGCGGCCAGGGCAGTGCGGACTCGGGTGACGGCAGTCGAGGACATGGTCTGGCCGCGATTCTACGCTAACGCTTCCACACTTAACCCCAGGGCCCTCGCGAGTTGCCGCATGTCGCCAGGCAGCGGCGCCGTGATCTCGAGCGCGGCGTTCGTCGTCGGCTGTCGCAACGACAGCCGCCAGGCATGCAGGGACTGGCGCGGGAACGCCAGGGCGACTTCATCCATCGCGGTGGGTGTGCCAATCTTCTTCTTCAAGCCGTAGACCGCATCGCCGACGATCGGCCAGTCCCGCGCCGACAGGTGCACGCGAATCTGGTGCGTGCGGCCGGTGATGAGACGGCAGCGAACCAACGAGAAAGTGCCAGGGGTGTCCGCCTTCGCGGCCGCAGGCCGCTTCGGCGAGACCTCGCCGAAGCTCGCGAGTTGCCTGGCGAGCGTAGGCGGGCCTCCACTCACGGAGAGGCGTTCGTACTTCGTTACCGACGGCTGGCCGCCGCGGTCCGTTACCGTAATGCGGCGCCGATCCCAGGGGTCGCGGTCGAGGGCCAGGTCGATGGTGCCGCGCATGGGTGATGGACGTCCCCAGACGATGGCCGCGTAGTCTTTGTCGATGCGCCGGGATTCCATGGCGCGCTGCAGGGCCGCGTGCACCGCCGGCCGCTTCGCGACAATCACGACGCCCGAGGTGTACTTGTCGAGGCGCCCCAGCAGGCTGGGCCGCGAACCTGCGGGCCACGTCTTGGCGAGTTCGAGCACGCCGTTGATCAGCGTGCCGGCGGTGTTCTTGTACGATGGGTGGACGACTAGTCCCGCCGGCTTGTTGACCGCCAGCATGTCATCGTCTTCGTAGAGCACCGCGAGATCCATCGCCTCGCCAGCAGGCCTGGTCCTGACGGGCATTTCTTCGATACGAACCTGCAGGTCGTCGCCCGCCTGCACGCGCCACGCGGCGCGCGGCGGCGGTGCGCCATTGACCAGCACGTCGCCGGCCTCGATCCATTTTTGAATGCGGTTTCTCGAGACCGAACGTTCGTCGCGCAGGTGGCGGAGCAGCACGCGATCGACGCGCACGCCGTGATCGCCCCGGTCGATCGCGATGGTGCGCCAAGTGTAAGACACGGGCACCCAGTGTACTGGGAGAGGGTTCAGCTCGGCGAACTTACCAGCGAAGGACTCGCTTGCCTCGCCAGATCGGGCCTTCCTTCACGAATTGCCACTCGGGGTTCTGCTGCACATCGCGCAGTGACTGCAACACCCCATCGAACACCGGCAACCCTTCGTCCTCGCACTCGAAGTAGGTGACGAAGTCGAACTCGCCTTCGCGCGCGTAGCCGTCAGGGTTGTGGTACACCCGGCGGAACAGCGCGGGAATACCGCGCTCCGCCGTCATGGCGTGGCCCTTCACCGGACACGCGCTCGACTCATCCACATGCGGATAGAAGTAGGCGTGGCGCTCGAGCGGGCTCTTCTGCCACCACTCCGCCGTCTTGCGAATCGGGACGATGATGGCGTTGCGGCTGGCGCGGCCCGAACGGCGCGGCGGCGCGCCCTTGTTCGAGTAGTGGACCATCTCGGGACTGGAGTAGCGCGGCGTGCGGGCGGCCCCGTCAAGGGCGAGCACGTCAGCGGCATCACCGATGCGCCGGCGCAACTCCTCTTCAATCTCCTGCAGGCGTGGCCGGTACTTGCTCGAGATCTGCACCAGGTGACGCGCCTTGTTGAGGCACGGCCCCACGCAGGTCGGCTCGGGCTCGGGCAGCTCGCCGTCGCGGACAAAGAACTGGATGGTTTCGAACGGCTGCGCCTGCGTCTCGCGGCTGTCGTCGATGTCGAAGTCGTTGAAGAAGCCACGGGCGATGTTGCCGCCGGCCGTCCTCAGCCGCGCCCCGTGGGCGTCGTCTTCCAGTCGCGCCATGACGAACAGGAACTTGGTGTACGCGAGATTGGCGCTGACGCCACCCCCGTTGCCATGTCCCTGGCCGCAGCCACTGCTTTGTCCCATGACACACCGGCTATCGGATTGAGGCTCGGGGGACTGTATGCGCTGGCGAAAAACCGTGCAGTTCAGGGAATGAACAGGTCGATCGCCTGGGCCAATCCGGCCTCGTCGTTCGTGCCGGTCAAGTGGAAGCCGGGTATCTTCAACGCTGGTTCAGCGTTGCCCATGACCACGCCCGTGCCGGCCCATTCGAGCATGTCGCGATCGTTGTGGTTGTCGCCGACCGCCATCACCTCGGCTTGCTCGACGCCAAAGTGGCCGGCCAGTGCCGCCAGCCCGGTGCCTTTCGTGGTGCCGGTGCGGCAGACATCCACCAGCGAGAAATCGCGCTTCGGATACTCGGTCAGCGTTACCTCGAGGTGGGGCGCCACCGGATGCGCTGCCAGGAGAGCTGAAATCGCCCGCATGGTCTGCACGCCGCCGTTGAATGTGACCTGCACCGGGTCCTCGGTAACCGCTTCTTCCAGTCGATCGACCGCCTGGATAATGGCGGCATTGTGCTTCTTGAAGCCGGCGCGGTTGGCATGTGACCAGTCCATGCGGTCGTAGACGAACTGGCCGGGCAACGGTCGATCGAAGACGCACGCCGTGTCGGTTCGCCACTCGACGGTCGCCTCGAGCACCTGGCGCGCCACCGCCTGCGGTAGCAGCCGGCGCAGCAGCGTTTCTCCAGTGCGCGACCGGGCGATCGCGCCGTTGTAGGCGAGCAGCGTGAGGTCGTCCGGGAGATCGCCCAGCGCTTGTCGCGCGAAATGAAAACTGCGGCCGGTGGCAATGACAATGCGGACATCATGCCCGGCGGCGCGATGAATGGCGTCAAGATTTGCCCGCGGGACGCGGCCCTGCGAGTCGAGCAGCGTCCCGTCGATGTCAATGGCAAGGAGCCGGATCAATCGGTTATTTGACCCGCTTGAGGAACGCCGCGTAGGCGGCGGGGTCTTGCTTCCTGAAGTACTCAGCAAACTCGTTACCCACGGTTTCGAGGTGCTTCAGGTAGTTGGGATCCTTGTAGGCCTCGCGCATCGATGGCAGAAAGTCGCTCACCCGTTCCCACACCAGCAGCAGTTCGCGGCCGCTCTGAAAGAACAGTTCCTTGTTGAGCACGCCGGAGGTCATGAACGACGAAACCAGCTCCCAGTAAGAGGTGACCATGCGGAACGAGGCATTCTCATCGGAGCCGCCGGGTGCCAGCTTGATCAGCTCTTCGTAGCTTTTGAACTTGCCGTTGGCGGCGAACCAGGCGCGCGCCTGGCGCATGCGGTCCTCGCGACGCATCTCATATAACCGCAAGATCAAATTGGCATCGTCGTAGGTTGGTTTTTGCGTCATTTTTTGTCTCTGTCGTCGCCCGGCCCTGCCCGCCGCCTCGCCCGCCTTCGCCAAAGGCTTCGGCTGGGGGACAAGGCCCTGTTAAAGTAGGAAGGTTATGAACCCGTGGGACCAGTTTACCGGGGCCAATGCGGGGTATGTCTACGAGTTGTTCGAGCGCTACCAGCGTGACCCCTCGTCTGTGGACGAGGCGACCCGCCGGGCGTTTGCTACTTGGACGCCCAGCGACCCAGCAGAATCGACTTCGCAACCCCAATCGTCCGCCGTGGAGGGCTCCGGCCGCGCAGGTGGGTCTGCCGACGTGCAGGCCAGCATTGCCGCCTTCACCCTGGCCGGAAAAATCCGCCGCTTTGGCCACCTGGCGGCCAAGCTCGATCCGCTTGGCTTTCACGATCCGATCGGCGACCCGTCGCTGGCTCAGCAGTCGCACGGCCTGACTACTGACACGCTGAAGAAACTGCCGGCGTCGATCGTATCGGGCCCGGCCGCGGCCGGCGCCGCGAATGCGTTCGAGGCCATTGTGCGGTTGCGTGAGATCTACTGCTCGACCACCGGTCACGACTACAGCCATGTGTTCGTCCCCGACGAACGCGCGTGGCTGCGGCAGGCCGTTGAATCGGGGCAGTTCCGGCCGCCGGTCGATCCGATCAACGGCCTCGAACTGCTCGATCGCATTACCGAAGTGGAGACCTTCGAGCGCTTCCTGCACCGGACGTTCCCGGGCAAGACGCGGTTCTCGATCGAAGGCCTCGACCTGATGGTGCCGATCATCGACGAGATCATCCACGACGCCGCCGCGGGCGGCGTACAACACGTGATGATCGCGATGGCGCACCGCGGGCGGCTGAACGTGCTCGCGCACATCCTGCAGAAGCCGTACACGCAGATCCTGGCGGAGTTCAAGGATCCGATCCTGAAAGACCGGCTGCGGGTTGACCTTGGCTGGATGGGCGACGTGAAGTACCACGCCGGCGCGCGGACCGAAGCGCAGCCGGAGGGCTTGCCGAAGCAGGTGGTGGTCTCAATGCCGCCCAACCCGAGCCACCTCGAAGCGGTGGACCCGGTGCTGAACGGCATGGCGCGCGCGGCGGCCACCTCGGTCGACCAGGCCGGCCCCGCGGTCGTCGACAAGGGGAAGGTGCTCGCGATCCTGATCCATGGCGACGGAGCTTTCCCCGGACAGGGCGTCGTCGCCGAGACGCTGAACCTGTCGCGGCTCGAAGGCTACGACGTCGGCGGCATCATCCACATCATTGCCAACAACCAGGTCGGGTTCACGACCGACCCGGAAGAGTCGTTCAGCACCAGCTACGCCAGCGGCCTGGCGCGCGGCTTCAAGATTCCGATTACGCACGTCAACGCCGACGATCCGGTCGCGTGCATCGAGGCGGCACGGCTGGCGATTTCCTACCGCCAGCGTTTCAAGCTCGATTACTTGATCGACCTGGTCGGCTACCGCCGCTATGGCCACAACGAAGGCGACGAGCCGGCGTTCACGCAGCCGGCGGTCTATCAGGTGATCAGCGCGCATCCCACCGTCCGCGAGCAGTACGCCAAGACGCTGGTGGCGGCCGGCATCAGCACACAGGAGCGCGCCGACGAGATGGTGCGCGAGCGCATGGCCGCGCTCGAACAGGCCTATGCCGCCGTCAAGCCCGAGCAGGATTACATCCAGCCGGTGCCCGCGGTGCCGCCCAGTGGTGCCGCCACCAACGCGAAGACCGCCCTGCCCCTCGCCCGGCTCGACGAACTGAACACCGACCTGCTGCAGGTGCCCGAAGGCTTTGTCGTGCACCGCAAGCTCGAACGCGGGCGCGAACGGCGCAAGGCGATCTTCGCCGATGCGGCGGAGCGCAGCATCGACTGGGCCGCTGCCGAAGAGTTGGCGATGGCCTCGATTCTCGCCGACGGCATCGCGATCCGGTTCACCGGTGAAGATGTCGAGCGCGGCACCTTCAGTCATCGCCACGCGGTGTATCACGACTCAGTCACCGGCGCCGAGCACGTGCCGCTGCAGAAGCTCAAGCTGGCCACCGCGGCGTTCGAGATTCGCAACAGCCCGTTATCCGAATACGCGTGCGTGGGCTTCGAGCTGGGCTACAGCCTGCAGGAACCCGGCCGGCTGGTGATGTGGGAAGCGCAGTACGGCGACTTCATCAACGGTGCGCAGATCATCCTGGATGAGTACCTGACGTCGAGCCGCGCCAAGTGGGGCATGTCGCCGTCGCTGGTGCTGCTGCTGCCGCACGGCTACGAGGGCCAGGGCCCCGATCACTCGAGCGCCCGCCTCGAACGCTTCCTCAACGCCGCCGCCGACACCAACATCCGCGTCGTCAACTGCACCACGGCCGCGCAGTACTTCCACGTGCTGCGGCGCCAGGCGCTGTTGCTCAAGACCGACCCGCTGCCGCTGATCGTGATGACGCCGAAGAGCCTGCTGCGGCATCCCTTCACCGCCTCGACACCGGCCGAATTGGCCGAGGGCAAGTTCCAGCGGGTCATTGATGACGAAATGACACCGGCGCAGGCGGGCGCGGTCCGCCGCCTGGTGTTGTGCAGCGGCAAGGTCGCGGTTGATTTGATGACCAGCGAGCAGCGCAAGGACAACACCACCGTGGCGATCGCCCGGGTCGAACAGCTCTACCCGTTCCCGGACACCGCGATTCGCGAGGTCATGGCGCGCTACCCGAAACTGCGCGAAGTCTGCTGGGTGCAGGAAGAGCCAGAGAACATGGGCGCGTGGGAGTTCGTGCGCCCGCTGCTCGAGCAGCTCGTGGACCAGCGCTGTCCGTTGCGCTACATCGGCCGCGTCCGCAACTCGAGCCCGTCCGAAGGCTCATCCAGCTGGCACGCCGTCAACCAGCGCGCCATTGTCGACCAGGTCTTCGCCGCGAAGTCCGAAACCAAAGCACTCGATCGCGTACTCTCCAAGCAGGTTTGAACGGCGATTCTCATCAAGCTGGTCCTAGATAAATATGGCAACGAACATTGTGGTTCCGGAACTCGGCGAGTCGATAGTCGAGGCGCGCGTCGCGAAATGGCTGAAGAAGCAGGGCGACGCTGTCGTCGCCGGCGATGCGCTGGTCGAGCTCGAGACCGAGAAGATCGATCTCGAAGTGAGCGCGGACCGCGCCGGCGTACTCGGCGAGCTCAAGCACCAGGAAGGTGCGGACGTTAAGGTTGGCGAGGTGTTGGCGGTTCTTGAAGATGCACTCGCCGGGACGGTGCCGGAAGTGCCAAAGGTGCCAGGGGTGCCAAGTGTGCCAACGGTGCTAGAAGTGCCGGGTGCTTCCGCCACCGAGCGAAAGGCCACACCCGCCGCGAAGAACGCCGCCAAGGTCCACGACGTCAAACTCGAATCAGTCGAGGCGGCTGGTTCACGCGTCACCAAGCAGGACGTGCTGAAAGCCAGCGCACCGGCGCCGGCAGCACCCGCACCAAAAGCACCCGTGGCACCTGTGGCACGATTGGCACCCGTGGCACCTCAGGGCTCTCGCACTGAAACCCGCGAGCGCATGAGCAAGCGTCGCGAGACGATCGCCCGCCGTTTGGTCGAAGCACAGCGCACCGCCGCCATGCTCACCACCTTCAACGAGGTGGACATGAGCGCGCTGATGGCGCTGCGGGAACGCCGCAAGGATGCCTTCCTCAAGAAGCACGGCGTCGGCGTCGGCATTGCCTCGTTCTTCGTCCAGGCCGCGATCGGCGCGCTCAAGGCGTTCCCGCAGATCAACGCGGAGATCCAGGGCGACGAGATCGTCACCAAGCACTACTACGACATCGGCATGGCCGTCGGCGCCGAGGGCGGCCTCGTCGTCCCGGTACTGCGCGACGCCGATCGCATGGGCTTTGCCGGCATCGAGTTGGGCATTCGCGACTTCGCCGCGCGCGCCAAGAACGGCACGCTCACGCTTGAAGACCTCAAGGGCGGCACGTTCACCATCACCAACGGCGGTGTGTTCGGTTCGCTGATGAGCACGCCGATCATCAATCCGCCGCAGGTCGGCATTCTCGGCCTGCACAAGATCGCCGACCGCGTCGTGCCCGTGAACGGCCAGGTCGTGATCCGGCCGATGATGTACCTCGCCCTCAGCTACGACCACCGGCTGGTCGATGGCCGCGAGGCGGTGCAGTTCCTCGTCAAGATCAAGGAATACATCGAAGACCCCGCCTGGATGCTGCTGGATGCGTAGAACCGCAAGCTGATGGCGCGGACAGCATCGGCCCGAACGCTCAAGCAGTTGATTGCGGAGCGGGAAGGCACGCGCGGCCTGCTGATCGCGTTTGAAGGCCCGGACGGCTCCGGCAAGACCACTCAGCGCAAGCTCCTCAAGACGTGGCTCGAAAGCGAAGGACAGGAAGTGGTGTCTACGCGATGGGCCTCGTCGCCCCTCGTCCAGCCGCTGCTCAAGGTCCGCAAGAAAATCCGCACGCTCTCGACCCAGGAATATTCCCTTCTTCATGCGGTCGACTTTCGCCATCGCATCGAGACGTCGATCCTGCCCGCCCTGTGGGCCGGCAAGACGGTGCTGGCGGACCGCTACTTGTTCACCGCGCTGGCGCGCGACGCGGCCCGCGGTCTTGATCTGGACTGGTTACTACACGCCTACACCCCGCTGCTGTGGCCGGACCTGGTGGTCTACTTTTCGATGACCCCCGAGGACTCGCAGCGGCGGATTGCCTCGACCCGGGTGCCCCATTTCTACGAGGCTGGGCAGGACGTGACCGGTATCGATGATCCGCTGGCCAGCTACGGCCAGTTCATCGACCGCGTGGTCACCGAGTACCAGAACCTGGCGGTGATCTTCAAGTTCGTCACGGTCGACTCCGGCGACGCCGTCTACCGCCAGCACACCCGGGTGCGCGAGTTGGTCGAATCCGCGGAGAAGCGGCCCTGGCCGGTGTACAGCAAGGACGCAGTGGAAGAATGGCTCCGAAACCCCAAAGCCCCGCGCGCCTGATTGCCCTCGACGGCTCGCGGGGCACCGACATCACGAAGTCGGCGGAGCGATTGGCGGCCGAACTGCGAGAGCGTGGCATCACCTGCGTGATCAGCAGATGGGATGCCTCCGGCCTGTTCGGCGAACTGGCGCAGAACGATCAGCGCGGTACCGCATCAGCCCGCACGTTGTCATTGGTCTACGCCGCCGACCTGGCCTTCCGGCTGCGCTGGGAGATCAGTGCGGCGCTCAAGGATGGCGCGGTCGTGATTGCCGCGCCGTATGTCGAGACCGCGATTGCGTTCGGGATCGGCCGGGGGTTGCCGGAACAGTGGCTGCGCGAGTTGCTGCGGTTTGCGCCAGCGCCTGATGTCCAGGCGTTGGCTTGCGAGCGCAAATTGGAGCGGGGCTGGAAGCCGCGGCTCGACCGCAGCTATCCGGAGTACTGTGCGGCGCTGCTGGCGCCGTCGGCGTCGCGCCGTCTCCCGAAGAAACTGCGCGCCGACGTCATCGCCACTCTTCGGCGCGCGCGCGGCCGGCGGGTCTATCAGCTCGAAGGAAAGGGGCTTGCTCAGGCCGTCAAGGCGGTCACTGGCAACCAGCCGGCTTCGTCGTCCCAGCCATCTTCGCGACCTCGCACCGCACGTAAGTAATCCGCGCCGGCGCGAATGCCAGCATGGTGTCGCGATCGGCGGCATGCTCAGCATTGGTGTACGGCTTGATCGTATCTTCCTGCATCGCCGCCGAAATCATCGTGAACTGCCGCTGCATCTCGGTCTGCATCCAGCCATCCGCCGAGGTCGCGGCCTCGAGCAAACCCTCGAAATACTTGCTGCTGTAGGTCGGCAGTTGCAGCGTGTTGCGCGTCAGGATGTTCTCGTTGAGGCGGGTCGTGATCTGGAAATCCGGCGACAGGAACGCATTGTCTTCGTCCCACGCGATGAAGACGTGGCTGGTGCTGGCCTCCAGCCGGTAGAAGTAGAAGTTGTTCATGCCGGCGTAGCCGTTGAACCCATCGTTTTGCGCGATGAAGTTCTGTGACGCGATGTAGCGGACAAAGGCGCTCAGGTCCAGCCGCGGGCCGACGGTCGCCTCGAAGCTGGCTGAGGCCGTATTGTTGACGAGCCGCACCAGTTCTTCGATCGGCCCCCAGATGGTCGTGTCGCTCTTGCTGTCGTTGGTCTTGATGTCGAAGCGCGCCTTGTACGCGGCGAGGTCGGACCCTTCGTCACCAAAAGTCCACGGGCTGCCGATCACGTAGTTGTACTCAAACAGGTAGCCGTCGTTCTGCACATCGTCGCCGATGCTGCCAAAGACCCGACCCATCATCGTCTTGTCGACGGACTCGACCAGCGCATACAAGCCGGAGTAGGTGCCGTTGATGTAGAGCTTCGTGTGCGTCTCGCGCGGCGTGGGAATGCCCAGCCGCGTCAGGAACCGCATGGCGACGGTCTCGCGAATGCCCGACTTGTCCTGCGTGAGGTTGTCGAGCACGAACGACTTCAACCCCAGGAAGGTCTGTTTGTCAGAGTACCGATCGAAGTCGACCCGCAGCCCGGGCTTGGCGCTGCTGCGAGAGCCCAGGCCGCGCGAGCGAATGCCGACGTTGCGCACGGTCTGGCCATTCCATGTCACATCAGCGGGGTAATAGGTGTTTTCCTGGAAGGCTGCCTTGAGCTTGGCCCAGTCCGTCGAGTTCATCCACAGGTCTACGCGTTGCAGGACCTCGGGATTGAAGAAGTCGTCTGACGTCTGCGCCGCGGCGCTGCCCGCGGCGCACAGGACGACGAATACGGCAAACAGCCAGCGTCCCATCACCGAAGCCATCCCGCGCGGATCAGAAGACAACGTGCAACCTCACCAGCCCGGCCCAGTAGGCCGCGACACCCGTGTTGGGTGCGCGCGAGACATCATCAAGCGTCTC
>CAMBHC010000003.1 GCA_945866285.1 Candidatus Sulfopaludibacter sp. SbA3
CGATGGCGGTTGCTGCCAGCTGCAGCAGCTGGCGCGTGCGCAGCCGGACCACCCCGAAGGTGACCGCGACCAGGAACACCACCAGCAGCGCGCCACGTCCGCGATCGGCGTAGTACATGACGTACGCCATCGTGACCATTGCCGACGCAATTTGCGGCAGCGTCAGCGAGTGATCCTTGAACCGCAGATTGAGGCCGCTGCGGAGGATGCTGAAGAAGACGGCGATCCAGAACAGGATGAGCGCCGTGCCCTGCACGAAACCGGTCCATTCGAGCCCGCCGAACAGGTAGGCCACCCCCAGCAGGGCGATCACCATCAGCGCCGTGCCGGCCGCCATCATGAAGCGGCGCATTCTCAGCGCCTGTCGAACCTCATCCTGGTCTCGCGTCACGGGATGAGAATACGTCATTGCGTTGGCCGGTTACACTTGGCCCGGATGGGCAGAGAGGGTTGCCGCGGCGGCGCGCTCGGTCGAGGGCGGCACCAGGTTGGCTACGGGTTAGCGTCGGTACGCAATCTTGCCGCCAACGATCGTGAAGACCGCCTGCGTTGACGGAATCTCATCCTCTGCCACGGTCATGATGTCTTTCGACAGCACCGTGATGTCGGCGAGCTTGCCGACGGTGATCGACCCCTTCAGGGTCTCTTCCTTCGCCGCGAATGCGCCGTTCCACGTGTAGGACTTCAGCGCTTCGGCCCGCGTCATCTTCTGACCGCCGAAGAACACCGAACCGTCCTTGGTCTTGCGCGTGATGGTGGCGTAGAAATTCGCCATCGGGTCAATGCGCTCCACCGGCACGTCGGTGCCGTTGGCGATGATCGCGCCGCTCTGCATCAGCTTCTGCCACGGATAGGCGCCCTCTTCGGCGCGCTTGGAACCGAGGCGCGCCAGCACGTACGGGGCGTCCGACGTGGCATGAATGCCCTGCATGACCGGAATCACGCCGAGCTTTCCGAAGCGCGGGATGTCGGCGGCGCTGATGTGCTGCGCGTGCTCGACACGCCAGCGCAGGTCCCTCTGATCCGGGCGCGACTTGAACGCGCGCTCGTAGACGTTGAGCACTTCGCGGTTGGCGCGGTCGCCGATGGCGTGCACGCACAACTGGACGTTGTGCTCGAGGGCGATCTGGGAGGTCTCGGCAATGCTCTCGGGCGAGTTGGTCGGCAACCCGACACTGGCCGGCGAATCGCTGTACGGCTCGAGCATCCACGCGCCACGCGACCCCAGCGCGCCGTCGGCGACGACCTTGATCGCGGCAATCGTCAGGTGGTTGTCGTTGAGGCCCACCGCCCGGTACTGCGCAAGCTTGGCGCGCAGGTTGTCGTTGCTGTCGCGGACCATCACCCACAGCCGGACGCCGAGCCCGCCTTCGGCCGCCACCTGCTTGAGCACGTCGATGGAGTTGAAATTCGAGCCGGCGTCGTGGAATGACGTGACGCCCTTCTCAAGGCTGGCCTGCACCGACAGTTGCACCTGGCGCCGCGCATCGCCGTCGCGTTCCGCGGCGGTCTTGGCCGAGCGCCATTGTTCGTAGGCGCGGCCGACAATGCCCGAAGCCGTTTCGCGCAGCAGTCCGATCGGACGCCCGGTGGCGTCCTTGAGGATCTCACCGCCGCTTGGATTGACCGTCGTCCGCGTCAGGTTCGCGGCCTCCATCGCCTTCGCATTGACGAAGGTGGCGTGGCCACTGGCGTGCGTCAGCATCACCGGGTTGTTCGGCGACACCTTGCTCAACGCATCGTGAAAGGGGAACCCTTCCACGTTTGGCTTCGGCGCGCTGGTCCACTTCTCCTGGTGCCAGCCGCGGCCGGTGATCCACTCGCCAGGCTTGGCCTGCTTCGCGGCCGCCGCCACCATCGCGACGATGTCATCCCAGTCCTTGACGTCCATCAGGTCGAGCGTCAGCTTCGACTGGCCGAGGCCCATGAAGTGGCCGTGGCTCTCGACCAGCCCGGGGATGGCGAGTTGCCCGCGCAGGTCGATGACTTCGGTGGCGGAACCCACGTAGGCCTGGATGGCCTGGTTGGTGCCGACGGCGACGATGCGATCGCCGCGGATGGCGACCGCCTGCGCTTCAGGCATCGCGGCGTCGACGGTGACGACCTTGCCGTTGCGCAGGACCAACGTGGCAGGAGCGGGTGGATTTTGCCCGGCCACCACCACGGTCGAAAGAACCAGGAGCGCAGCTAGATACTTCACGTCAGCCTCTCAAAATTTAGGACGCGCCAGTTCGGGGATGGTTCGTCCGAGGAATCCCTCGATCGGTTGCTGCCCACCAAATGGCGCCTCGTCGCGCAAGTTGATCTTACGCGTTTGCGACAGCGCGGCGTCGACGGGAACCTTGCGGTCGCGAATCAGGTAGGCGCCCCACAGATGGCTCGCTCGCCATGCGACCGTGCAGTGCAGCAGCACCTTGCCTTGGGCCTCGGTCATGGTCGCGGCGAACCGGTCGAGTTCCTTGGGGCCGTACGGATTTTCCGGCGAGCCCCGCATCGGGATGTGGACATAGGTAATGCCCAGTTCCTTGAGCAGGGCGGCTTCGTCGAAACCGATTTGCGCCATCTCCGAGGGCATGCGCAGGTTGACGACCGTGGTGACGCCCTTGGCCTTCAGCTCACGCAGGGCCTTCTCGGTGGGCTGGCCGCCGATGAAGAAGTCGTCGCCGACGCTGGCGAACTTCTCCTGGAAGAGTCCGGTGATGTCGAGGCTGACCGGGTCGGGCGCCGGGCCGGTCTTGCCCTTGCCGACCACGTTTTGCGCGGCGGCGGGCAGGGAAATTGCCAGCGCCAACGCGGCAGTGGCCAGGGTTCGCAGCAGGCTGGAAACAATCATGGGCTCTCTCCGTTTCTCTCTCGTGCCCCAAGATATTGCCATCGATTCGGGCATTTGCCGCTCGATTGATCGCGGATAGGCTGAAGGGGTGATTGTCAGCGACGAAGACCGCCGCGCACTGGCCGCGCTGGACGCGCGGATCAGGGCGATCCTGCCCGCGGACTACCAGGATTCCTACCAGGACGTGCAGCCGGTGTCGATGGGATCGGCGGGGCTGAAGTACAGCAGCGATGGCCGGGTGGCGTGGGACCTGATGTGGGGATCGTTCTGCGATCTCGCCATGGCGGGCGGTCCGCCGCACAAGGGCCGTTGGCTCGAACCCGGGTCCGCGAGTGAGGTCGCGGCCAACGCCGACCGCTATGAGCAGGTGACCGGAGAGATCTGCCGCGGCATCACGATGACGACGAACCTGGCCGCCGCTCCGGCGCCTGACGCCGGCTGGGTGCGCGTCGACTGCGGCAACGACGGCTTGGCCGCCTGGCTGGTTCGCGCCATCGTCATGGAGAACGTCGCGGCCCGATCTGAGGGTTGCACGCTCGACCTGCCGGCCGCCCCGGGCTTCCAACTGCACAAAGAGATTAAGAACGTCGTGACGGTGATTACGAAGACCTGTCACTACTGGATGGGGCACATGTCCCGGCCTCAACAGGCCGCCGTCAGCGAACTGCTCTCGGGCTTGTCGGAGGAGGCGCTGCTGATAGCCCCGGCCTTGTCGGCTGATGCCGGTGACGAGGCGACGTTTGCCGCGATGGCCGCTGCGGTTCGCCGACGCACCGGGCTCGAGGTCGCACCGCTTCGCTATGCCGGCTGGCTCGGGGTGGAGTGCGCGGACGTTCGCTCCGCGGTGTGGATGATGCGCGCGCTGGTCGCCAACAACATCCTGTCGCGGCGCGAGGCAACGACCCTGTTCGTGCCGATCAACGCGGTCGATGATCCAGGCGGGGAGGCGGTGGCCAAATGCCTGGGCCGTGTGCGCGAGCTGGCAGTGGCGGCCGGCGTCCAGGCCAGCGGCAGATAGGAATACGCTCAGCCCACGGACCCACGATACGTCACCGCGCCAGGCGATGACGTATCGCGGTCGAGGTCAGGGCGTGCTAGTGGCGGTTGCCGCCGCTGGCGGCAAAGTACTTTGCGTACCATGCCAGGCTGCGGGTGATCGTGTCTTCAAGGTGCTTGGTCTCGCGGATGCCGTGTCCTTCTCTCGGATAGCGGACCAGCACCGAGTCGGTGCCGACATCGCGGATGGCAATGTAGAACTGCTCGGCTTCGGCGATCGGGACGTCGTTGTCGTTCTCGCCGTGCAGGAACATCGTCGGCGTCTTGACCTTCGAGACGTAGCGGATCGGCGACCGCTCCCACAACGCGTCCATGATCGAGCGCGGTTGCGTCGCCCGCGGCCAGATCTTGGGATTGGCCGGTTCGAAGGGTTCGTGCGGAAAGCCCCCGAACTCCACGGCGAGGTAGTCGTGGTAATAGGCCATGTAGTTGAAGCTCACCAGGTTTGAGATGCCGGCCGATGGAATCGCGGCCTTGAAGCGATCGGTCTGGGTGATCAGCCAGTTGGTGAGCTGGCCGCCGTAGCTGCCGCCCTCGACGCCGAGACGGCTGCCGTCGAGCCACGGGAACTTCGCGAGCGCGGCGTCGACGCCGGCGAGCACGTCCTTGGCCTCGCCGCCGTTCTGATCCTGGAAGATCGCGTCAGCGTGCTTCTGGCCGTAGCCGGTTGAGCCGCGGTAGTTAACCATCAGCGAGGCGATCCCATTGGCGGCGTAGACCTGTGCCTTGTGATTGAAGCCGGGCCCTTGCTGGCCATGGGGCCCGCCGTGGATCATCGCGACCAGCGGCGCCTTCCGGCCGACCACGAGGTTGATCGGCTTGGTCAGGTAGGCCTCGACCTGGAGGCCGTCGAAACTGGCAAAGGAGATCGCCTCGACCTCGGCGATGATCCGGCTGCCCAGCGCCGGCTGGTTGAGCGTCGTCACGGCTCGGGCCTGGCCCGCTGGCGAGCGCACGTAGAGCTCGGCCGGGCGTGATGGCGTGGTGAAGGCATAGATCAGGGTACCGTCGTGCGACCGCGCCCACTGACCGACGCTGCCGCGGTCGGTGACGAGGCGCTCGGCGGCGCCGCCGCCTTGCGGCAGGCGAATCAGCCGCACCTCGCCCCGCTCCTGCAGCGTTACGTAGAGGTGCTGGCCGTCATGCGACCACTCAGGCGCACCCTGGCGGTTGTCGACCGTACCGACCTCGCGCCGGCCGCTGCCGTCAGCATTCATGACCCACACATGCGTGTCCTCCATCGTCGTCTCGGAGGAGGTGAGGGGGCGCTTGGTGCCGCTGAACGCGATCATGCGGCCGTCGGGCGACCAGCGCGGGTAATACTCGGCGCTCTTCGTGTCGCTGATCCGGCGCACGTTCCGGGAGCCGACGTTGATCGCAAAGACATCGTAATTGAAGAAGCGATCGGGGTCGGGACCGCGGTTAGAGACGAACAGGACCTCGTCGCCCTTTGGTGACCAGTCGATCGAGTGCTCGTAGTACTGGCCGTCGGTCAGCTGGGTGACCTGGTGAGATGAGAGGTCGGCAATGAAGATGTGGAGTCGGCGGTTGTCGTTGGCGCGGCTACCGCCCTCCGACGCGGTTGGCTTGTAGAGGTACCGCGTGATGACCATCGGGTCGCCGTTTGCGTCCGCCTCCGGGCCGGGGGTGGCCGAGATGAACGCCAGGCGCGTGCCGTCTGGCGACCAGGCCAGCCGGACTCCGGACGAGGGCAGCGGGTGGTTGGTACCTTCGACCGGGGCAATCAACTGCGGCCCAGAGCCGTCGGCATTGGCAACGATCAGTCCTGAGCCGGCCGCGATGTGGCCGATGAAGGCCAGCCGCTTACCGTCTGGCGAGAAGGTCGGATCGCTCGCGGTGTCGCCGTCGCCGCCGAGGCGGCGGCTGGCGCCGCTGGCGACATCGAACAGCCACACCTGCGAGTAGGGCCGGCCCGGCTGATCGTTGTTGCTGACCGCGTAGACGGCGGACTTGCCGTCTGGCGAGATCTGCACGTCGCCGACCGTGCGAAGGCGATAGACGTCACCGGCCTGCAGGCCGGTGGGTTGGGCCGCGACGCGGGCAGGCATGGCGGCAAGGGCCGCCAGCACACCGGCGGTCGCTACGGCACGGGTCAGGCTCATCGTCATTCCAGTCTCCTCGTTACCAGGCGAGACGCACGGCGAGCTCGGCCTGACGGCCAGGTCGTGCGGTCTGGATGCGGCCGAACGCGTCGGACGCCGCGTTGGTGACGCGGCCGCCGCCGTATTGCCCCTGCAGGTTCGTGGTATTGAGCGCATTGAACAGCTGCGCCACCAGGTCGACCTTGCGACCGCCGCCCAAGCGGATGGCCTTGCTGACCCGCATGTCCAGCAGGTTGATGCGCGAGGACTCGAGCTGGCTCTCGGGAATCGCCGTCCGGCCGATGGTCTGGCGATAGGCGTTGACCACGGCGAGGTCGAGTATGCGACCGCCAGAATTGCGAGTGGTGCCGGGAACGAGGTCGGTGTTGAAGCCGTCGGCGTTGAGGTCGCGGCCGGCGGTCGCGTTCCAGGGGAGCGGTGACCGCGCCGTCCACACCATGCCGAGCGAGACGTCGAAGGGCAGCAACACCGAACCGCTGGCCACGACCGCGTGCCGGCGTTCGCCGTTGGATGGCCCCCAGTCGAGATCCAGCCTGAACGGGTCGAGATAGCGGCTGAGCGGGGCGTTGTCGCGCGCGCGCATGTAGGTGTAGGTGACCATGTACTGGTGGCGTTTGGAAAACCGCTTCTCGAACTTGGTATAAAGCGCGCGGTAGCGCACGCTGCCGGTCGACTGGTTCTCGTCGACGCGGTTAAAGGTCGTGTTCGGCCGCGTGGTGGCGCCGGGCACCCTGGCGTTGATGTCGAGAATCTTGCGGTCGTGATCGGTATCGGTGAAAACGCCGTCGACGTGCACGGCGTACTCAGGGCCCAACTGGTGGGAGAACCCGGCGTTGAACTGGTTCGAGTACGGCTGCACGTAGTCGTTGGCCACCACGGTAATATTGGCAGCTCCCGAAACGATGAAGTCGGCCGGGTTGCGGCCGCCGTACGGGTCGGGGTAGCCCGGGTTGGTGATGTTGACGCTGAACTGCTGGTAGTTGCGGAACTCGCTCAGGTTGCCAAGGATGCGGACGTGGCCGTAGTAGAGCCCGTAGCCGGTGCGCACCACCGTCTTGCCGGTGCCGAACACGTCCCAGGCGACCCCCGCGCGCGGCCCGAAGTTGTTGCGATCGCCGCGGGTGCCGACGTCGATGTAGGGAATCGCCACCGGGAACACCGACGGGTCGAGGTCTTCATTGGCGGCGCCATAGAGGCGCTCCCAGCGCAGCCCCAGGTTGAGCGTGAGGTTGCTGCGCAGCTTCCAGTCGTCCTGGACGAAGCCGACGTAGTACGAGTTCGGATGCGAGGTGACGACCGGCGGGATGCTCGCTGAAAACGTGGCAGCGCCGGTCAGCGCGGCGATCGACGCCGGCTCGTTCGGGTTGAAATACTGGTCGCGGGAGAAGGTGTAGGTGCCGAGCGGGTTGCCGGTGCTTTCGTACTCGTACGGCATGTGGCTGATGTCGACGCCGACCTTCACGTCATGCGCAGCGAAGTTCAGCGCGTAGGTGTTCTTCACCTGCCAGCGGCTCTCGGGACCAATCTGGTCGTTGCTGCTGCCGTAGGTGACCGACGGGAAGATGTACTGGCGCGTGAGGCGATTGAGGCGCTCAGCCGAGTTGTTCCCGATGTCGGTCCAGATGTCGGTGCCCGCCGGTGAAATGTAGTACGCCGCCCGCGCGTATTGGAAGCGGAAGTCGTTCAGCTGCCGGTTGCCACGCAGCCAGGTGTGGCCGAGTACCAACGAGCGCCGCGGTGTCTCCTGGTCGAATCCGGCCGTGGCGGCGGTCGTACCGCCGCAGCCGTTGCAGGTGGATTTCTCGTCCTCGTGGGCATAACGGGCGAAGAAGTTCTGGGTGTTGGTCAGCTGGCCGTCGACGCGGGCGAAGTACAGGTTACGAGTGAACGGCTTGGCGAACGTGCCTTCGAGCGACGAATAGGACTGCGGGAACGCCGTCCGCACCGTATAGAACTCATCGGTCTTGGTGCGCTCGACGGCCCCGAAGACGTGCACCTTGTCGCGCACGATCGGGCCGCCGGCGCTGGCGCCGAACTGGTTGCGCCGGTAGGCTGGCTTCTCGGTCTCGAAGACGCCGCGCGCGTTGAGCGACTTGTCGCGGAAGTATTCGAAAGCAGTGCCGCGTAGCGTGTTGGTGCCGGACTTGGTCACCACCTGGACGATGCCGCCGGTGGCCAGGCCGAATTCGGCCTTGTACTGAACGTTGCTGACCTTGAATTCCTCGACGGCATCCTCGGGCATGTTCTGGCGCGGCTCGCCGTCCTCGGCAAAGTTGTTGATGACCCCGTCGACCAGGTTGCCGGTCGAGTTGAAGGTCATCGAGCCGCCGACGTTGACGGTGGCAAAGAATGCCCGCGTCGAGTCCATGCTGGTGCCCGGCATGAGCAGGGCGAGCGAGAGGTACTGGCGCGAGTTAATCGGCAGCGTCTCGATCTGCTGTTGCGTGACGACGCCCGAGACTTCTGACTTGGTGGTGTCAACCACCGGCGCGTCGCCGGTGACGGTGATGGTCTCGGCCAGCGACTGCACCTGCATGCCGAAGTTCTGCGTCAACCCGAGACCGATCGTGATGTCGATGTTTGTGACTTCGACCGTAGAGAAGCCCGGCAGTTCGGCGGTGATCGTGTACCGGCCCGGGTTCAGCGCCGGGAAGCGGTAGCTGCCGTCGCCTTCAGTCACGGCCGTGCGCGTGACGCCGCTCGCCTGATTCCGCAGCGTGACCGTGACGCCAGGCAGTACCCCACCCTGGGTGTCCTTGGCGACGCCGGAAATGACGCCCGCGCCGCCCTGTGCCGCCGCGGTGCCGGCTGTGACGGCAATCAATGCCATCGCCGCGACCAGCACGCTAACGCGCTGCCACATCGTTAAATTCACCATGGAAATTCCCCTCGGGTCGTCAAGTACGACCGTGTACGCCCGAGCGGTGCCCGAGCGCCGCGAGTATAGGTGTTGGGCGGGGAAATGCATAGTCAGTAGTTGTCGCCCCCTCGCCATTCACACCGGCCCGCCGGCCAATTCGTACACCCCCGGGCCGCGCATCCTGGCAAAACCTTCGGCGACCAGCGCGCGATTGCCGAGTCCGGCTTCCGTGCGCGACAAGCCGGTGACGCGTGCCAGTTCACCGGGAATGGTCAGGCCGGCTCCCGCGAGAAAGCAGCGCGCAATCTCCCGGAGCGCGACCTCGCGCTTGATCCGTTGCCGCAAGCCATCAGGAAAGCGACCCACGGCCAGCGTCCAGAGGTAGGTGAACTTCGGCAGGTAGAGCACCTCGCTCGGCATCACGATCATCGCCGCCTGGAGCTCGTCGATGGCCTTCGTGAATGCCGCTCGGTCCATGACGCCCGAATCCTGGCGGAGGTCACTCGTCGCCATCTCCCACTCCCGTCGCAGGACCTTCAGGACCGCTTGCGCGGCCGGGCTCAAGCGCGCCTGCTCTTCCGACTTGCGCATGCCCCAGATGGCGTGGAAGTACGGAATCATCCGCGGCGCGACGAACATCGCCTTACCGCGCGCGAGCTTGCCGTAATACACCTTGCCGCGCTTGATCACCGCGTCCTTGGTCACCCAGGTCAGCGACGCCTCGGGATCCTTCTGCACGTTGCGTGGCATCACCGCATCGCGGCGGCCACACACGGCGACGTAGAGCGACGGTCCGGGCTTGCGCGAATCGGTCAGGCAGGCGGCGAAGCCGACCTGCTCCACGAAGCGCTCGGCGTCGGCCGCGGTCTCGACCTGGCGTGCTCCCTCCCGGCGCCAGCGTCCGTCGCGGTGCTCTTCGATGTGTTCAGGAATCGACGGTTTGGGTCTCATGCGACAAGCGTCCAGCGACGAGGTTACGATAAGAACGCGCCAGCTGGGATTGATTAAGTAACATACTGGAGCGTTCGACAGTGCACCCGTTTCAAGCCAGACACGAGGAATTTCGATGATCCCAAAGACGACAATTTATGCCGCTGCCGCAGTGGCGACGCTGGCCCTGGCCGTGGGTTACAGCGAGACATCGCTGGCGCAGGCGCCCGCCGCCGCGACGCAGGCGCCGCGCGCCGGCCGTGGCAGTGGCGACGCCCCCGCGCCCGCCCGCAAGCCGGGTGAAGGCGTCGGTCCCTTCAAGAAGATGGTGATCCGCGGCGTCACGCTGATCGACGGCACCGGCGGTCCGCCGCTGAGCCCCATGGACATCGTGGTCGAGGGCAACAAGATCACATCGGTGCGGCAGGCCGGCTGGCCGGGACTGCCCGAGCAGGCCAATCGCGAGCCGCGCGATTTCGATCACGAGATCGACGGCAAGGGCATGTACGTGATGCCCGGCTTCGTGGACATGCACGTGCACGGTTCGGGCCGCGGCAAGGCGCCGGACATGAGCTACGCCTACAAGCTGTGGCTGGCGCACGGCGTGACCACCGTCCGCGGTGTGTCGCTGGCCGGCGCCGAGACGTCGAGCTCCGAGAAGAACCGCTCGGCGAAGAACGAGATCGCCGCGCCGCGCATCTTCAACTACCAGACACTGGGTTCGGGCTGGCCCAACGGGCCGGTGACCTCGCCCGAGAAGGCGCGTGAGTGGGTGAAGTGGGCCGCCGCCAACAACATCGACGGCATCAAGTTCTTCAACCGCGGCGACGAGACGCCGGAAATCATCACCGCAGCCATAGACGAGGCGCACAAGAACAAGATGGGCACTGTCGCCCACCTGTCGCAGAACGGCGTCGCCAACTTCAATGGCCGCAACGCCGGCGAGGCGCACCTCGACACCATCACGCACTACTACGGCCACATGGAATCGCTCCTGAAGGACAAGACCATCCAGGACTATCCGATTGGCTACGACTACAACAACGAGCAGGACCGCTTCGGCGACATCGCCCGCATCTGGAACCAGACCTACGAGCCCGGTTCGAAGGAATGGGTTGCCTACCTGGAGCAGCAGAAGGCGAACAAGGTCACGTTCGACCCGACGTTCAACATCTACGCCGCGTCACGCGACCTGATGCGCGCGCGCAACGCCGACTGGCACCAGGCCTACACCATGCCGCAGCTGTGGAACTACTTCCAGAGCACGCGCGACAATCATGGGTCCTACTTCTACGACTGGACCACCGAGAACGAGTACCACTGGAAGATGTTCTATCAGCGCTACATGCGCCTGATGAACGACTACAAGAACATGGGCGGCCGGGTCACTGTCGGCACCGACTCGGGCTTCATCTGGAAGACCTTCGGCTTCGCCTACGTCGAAGAGCTCGAGCTGTTGCGCGAGTCCGGCTTCTCGCCGCTCGAGGTCATTCGCTCGGCCACCATGTGGGGCGCAAAGACCCTGTATGAGCCGCGAGGCGAGGCCGCGCCGATGGGCGTGGTCCGCAGCGGCATGCTGGCCGACCTGGTGATCACCACCGAGAACCCGCTGAGCAACCTGAAGACGCTCTACGGCACCGGTCACATGCGCCTGAACCCGCAGACCAACCGCCAGGAGAAGGTCGGCGGCGTCAAGTTCACCGTCAAGGACGGGATCGTCTACGACGCGCAGAAGCTACTCGCCGAGGTTGCCGCGGCGGTGGCCGCCGAGAAGCGCGCCGCCAATACGACCGCTTCGCAGCGGTAGAGGAACGCGTTACTAGAGGCGGGTCTGAAGACCCGCCTCTACTTCTTCAGGTGCGCCAGTGCCGTCTTCGGTACCTTGGCGACGATGTTGATGTGCGGGTCCACCAGTTCGGCGATGTCGTGTTTCATGACCGCGCCGACGAACAGCGCACCTGGTTGTCCGACAGATGGTAGTCCTGCCCCAGCCACTCCACCAGCAAGGCCGTCGAGGCATGGAGCGAACCCGAGCCGGAGCTCGTTCGGTGGCTGAATTGTGCCCGCCTTCGCCGCTCTGCGGCTACGGCGCGGCATCCTTCGCCTGCGGATACGCGCTGGGGGTTTACCGAGCCGAAGCTCGCCGAAGGCGAGCGAAGGATGGTGGACCTGACCGGGATCGAACCGGTGACCTCATCAATGCCATTGATGCGCGCTCCCAACTGCGCTACAGGCCCCCTAGGGAAGCTCCTATCGTATCTCGCCTTGGTGCACCGGATCAACCACGTGTGCGGCCGAGAGGTCTGCGGCCTGTTCGGTAGCCCTGCGGGCGGCCGTGCGCGCTTCCTGCTCCCGGACCATTCGCTTGCGGCGCTTGAGCAGGGCCTGGTCCATTGCCGAGATCGGCCACCGTGGCGTTTTCGTGAGTGCCGCCGCGAGTTGCTTGGTGGCGGGCGCGCCGTCGTTCAGCAGTACCGCCGGCTGTTCGTAGGTGCCGAGCACCAGGTCGGCCAGCGGCACGCCATAGAACCCGGCAATGTTCATGTTGCACTTGTAGTTGGCGTGGTGCGCCTGATGAAAGCCGTAAATTTTCTTCCAGGTCGTACCAAACACCGGCCACTCGATCCGGCTCTTCCAAAACGTCTCGTAGGGCGTGTGGTGAGCGACGTGAATGGTCTCGTACAGATAGTGAGCGATGGAAATCGCGAGAAGCCCGCCAATCAGGATCGGGGTGTTTGGAAATGAGAACGCGATGACTGACAAGATGGGCGTAAGGAACAACATGAACGCGACCAGGGCGTACGGCGGAAAGGTTGCGGCATCGTCGTGCTCGATGTCGGTAATCGGGTAATGGCTTTCGACGTGGTCGCCGGGGAACTTGATCGACGTCAGCTTGTGGTGGTGCAGGTGGCTGAAACAGAAGCGTCCCAGGAAGTTGATGCTGTTGGAATGCAGCATGTAGCGGTGGAACAGGAACTCGCCAAAGCAGATGACCAGGTTGCAGGCGAGGGTGGCCAGAATAATGGCGACGGGGCCAGCCGAGACCTGCGCGTTCCACGTCGCCGGAAAGAAGAACCTGATGAACGCGAACGCGGCCAACGGGTGCAGCGCGATAAAGACGGTGAACAGCGGGAACGCGAGGGGGTTGCGCGTGCGGCTCTGAAACGAGAGAAAGTTCAAACTTTGTAGTGTCATACGAAATTTAGTCGATCATACCTCATGGGGGCCACCGCTTCGCTGCTACGATTGGTGCGGGCATTTTCGTGAACGACGCTGACCGCTCCCTGCTGCGTGAACTCCGGAACGCGCTCCTGCACCTGCACAAGACGCTGCTCGATTGGCAGCGGGCCGAGTTCGAACAGGACCGCGGGCCCATGCCCGCCACCCAACTGCTGCAATTCATCTTCAATGACGAAGCCTTCGCCTGGCTTCGCCCCATGTCAGGCCTGATCGTCGAGATTGACGAGGCCCTGGCGGCCAAGCCGCCCGCGTCGCCGTCGGCGGCACCGCTGCTGGCGCAAGCGCGCGCCCTGGCGGCGCCTGTGGCCGGCAGCGCTTATTCAACCCGATATCAGACCGCGCTCCAGGAGCTGCCAGGAGCGGTGCTCGCGCACCGCGACCTCGTCACCCTGCTGAAGCTCCACAATCCCCAGTCCAGAGCCTAAGGCGCCAGTCGCACCTCGGTGCGCGGGCCGGACACGGTCACGGCCTGTTCGAGTGTTCGTCCCTCGAATGTCACCACCAGTCGATACAAGCCGGGCGGGACGCCGCTCAACTCAAAACGCCCGCGATTGTCACTGATTGTCGCCAGCGGTCCGTCGGCCGCGACCAGCGTCGCCTGCATGCCCGGATGCTCACTGCACGCCACGTCGTATGGCCCAACCCGGTCGAACGTGTGGACGTACGTCTCTTGCGGATCCGTCTCGACATCAAACATGGTGGCGCCGCTGCCGCGGCGATGCACGTTGACGTTGTGCCCGAGGTTGTCGGTATTGCGAAACTCGACGGGCTGGCCCACCCGAACGTACAGCGTGTCGGGCACGAACTGCTTGGCCTACTGGTCCATCACCAGCGTGGCGAACCGTCTCATCATGACGGTGATACTACAATGGCCGCCTGCGAGGCCTAATGATTGTCCACCTCATCGACGGCACATTTGAGTTGTTCCGACACTTCTACGCTGTTCCATCCGCCAAGGATCGCGGCGGCATGGAAGTGGGTGCGGTGCGCGGCGTCGTCGCCTCCATTCGCGGCCTCCTCAACGGCGGCGCTACGCACGTCGGTGTCGCCACCGACCACGTGATCGAGTCGTTTCGCAACGATCTCTACCCGGGCTACAAGACCGGCGAGGGCATTGAGCCTGCGCTGTGGGCGCAGTTTCCACTGCTTGAAGAGGCACTCACCGCGTACGGCGTCCGCGTGTGGCCCATGGTGGAGTTCGAGGCCGACGATGCGCTGGGCGCAGCGGCGGTGAAGGCGGCGGCGGATCCGCGCGTGACGCAAGTACGCATCTGCACGCCCGACAAGGATCTGGCTCAGTGCGTCCAGGGCTCGCGCATCGTGCAGGAGGACCGGCTGCGCCGCACAACCCGTGATGAAGCTGGCGTGGTCGCCAAGTTCGGCGTGCCGCCCGCGTCCATTCCCGATTACCTCGCGCTCGTCGGTGATTCATCCGATGGCTATCCCGGTCTGCAAGGCTGGGGCGCGAAGTCGGCAGCGCTCGTCCTCGCGAAGTACGGCCACATCGAGAACATCCCGGACGATGGCACCACGTGGGGCGTGAATGTGAGGGCGGGATCGCTCTCGGCCACGCTGAAGCGCGACCGCGAACAAGCGCTGTTGTTCCGAAAGATCGCCACCATCCGCCTGGACGTGCCGGTGTTCGAGTCGGTCGATGAACTGGAATACCAGGGACCCACGCCAGCGTTCGCCGCGATCAAGGATCGGCTGGATTCAGCTAGGTCGGCATGATGAAGCTGTCGCGTCAGGAGTTCTTTCAGGTCGTCGCCGGCGGCTCGGCGTGGCTCGTGTCATCGGGCTTCGCCCAGAAGATTCAGCTCGCGGTCGCCGCGGCGGCGCGGCCGTTGCCACTCACGGCGGTCCGGCTGACCGGTGGCCCGCTCAAGCACGCGCAGGATCTCGACGCGAAGTACTTGTTGTCACTCGAGCCCGACCGCATGCTGGCGTTTTACCGCACGCTTGCGGGGCTCAGGCCAAAAGCCGAGGGCTACACAGGTTGGGATGCCGATGGTCGCCAACTGACAGGACACATTGCCGGGCATTACCTCTCGGCCGTCAGCCTGATGTTCGCCGCCACCGGCGATGTTCGCTTCAAGCAACGCGCCGACTACATCGTGAGCGAGCTGAAGCTGGTGCAGGACGCGCATGGCGACGGGTTTGCCGGGGCGTTGCAGGGCGTGAAGACGGCGTTCTCGGAGGTGTCGCACGGCGACATCCGGTCGGCGAACTTCGATCTCAACGGCCTGTGGTCGCCGTGGTACACGCTGCACAAGACGTTCGCGGGCCTGCGCGACGCGTATCGCCACACCGGCAACTAGACGGCGCTCGAGATCGAGGTCAAGTTCGCGGGATGGGCCGCGTCGTATCTCGATCCGATGGATGACGCGACCAGTCAACAGATGCTCGCCACCGAGTTCGGCGGCATGAACGAGGTGATGGCCGACCTGTACGCCGACACCGGCGACAGGCGTTGGCTCGACCTCTCCTACAAGTTCGAGCACAAGGCCGTCATGGACCCGCTGAAGAGCGGGCAGGATCCGCTCAGCAGCCTGCACGGCAACACGCAGGTGCCCAAGGCCATCGGCTCGGCCGCGCGCTATGCCTACGCCGGCAATCGTGCCGACCAGGCCGCCGCCACCACGTTCTGGGATCGCGTCGTCAATCACCACACGTTCGCAACGGGTGGCCACGGCAAGGACGAGTACTTCCGCGAGCCCGACCTGCTGGGCAACATCACCGAGGGCCGCACCGCCGAGACGTGCAACGTCTACAACATGCTGAAGCTCACGCGACAGCTGTTCGCGTGGCAGCCTGATGTTCGCTACGCCGAATTCCACGAGCGCGCGTTGTTCAACCACATTCTCGGCTCGATGGACAGCGACGACGGCGCGACCTGTTACATGGTTCCCGTCGGCTCTGGCGTACGGCGCGAATACGCGGACATGCAGCGCAGCTTCACCTGCTGCGTCGGCACGGGCATGGAGAGCCACGCACTTCATGGCCTCGGTCTCTATTACGAGGCGGGCGACAAGCTGTTCGTGAACATCTACGCGCCATCGACCGCACAGTGGGAAGCGGCCGGCGTGAAGTTCGAGATGGTCACTTCGTTCCCGGACGGCGACGTCGCGACCATGAAGTTCGACACCCGGGCGCCGCGTGAGTTCACGCTCGCGCTGCGACGGCCGTCGTGGGCCGGCGAGGGTTTCGGCATTCGTGTCAACGGCGAGGCGGTCACGCAAGTGACCGGTCCTGGCTCGTACGTCGAGATCCGGCGGACGTGGCAGACCGGCGACCTGGTGACACTCGCGATGCCCAAGACATTGCGGCTCGAGCGCCTGGCCGACAATCCCAAGAAGGGCGTCGTGATGTGGGGCCCGCTGGTGCTGGCCGGCGACCTCGGGCCGGCGCCGCGGCGCCGAGACGATGGCGATGGTGACGGGGTGAGAGCGGCGCCGCCAGAACCGCCGATGATTGTGAGCGAACAGCCGGTGACGGAGTTACTCAAGCCGCTCAACGGCAAGCCGGCGACGTTCCTCGCGCTGGGGATCGCCCGCACGATCTCCAGCGAGTACGCCACCAACGTGGAGTTTCGCCCGTTCTACAGCGTGCATCGCCGCATTTACTCGGCGTATTGGGACGTGCTGACGCCGCTCGAGTTTGCCGCCAAGGTGGCCGAAGCCGATGCTGAACGCCAGCGGCAGGCAGAGCTTGCGGCTGCCACCATTGCGGCGTTGACGACGATCGAGCCGGCGGCGGAGAAGCCGTTCCACCAGCGCGGCGAGGAGTCGACCATCGTTCGCACCGATGGCCGGCCGGGACGCCGCAGCGCGAAGTGGTTCTCGTACGACCTGCCGGTGGATGGCAGCGAAGAGGTCGCAGTGGTCGTGACCTACAACAGCGACAACCGCCGCGCGCGGACGTTCGATATCCTGGTGGACGCCGTGCGAATCGGCAACGGCGTGATGCCGCAGACCAGCGTCGCGAAGTTCATCGACATGCACTACCGTGTGCCACCGCCGCTTACCACTGGTCGCAAGTCCATAACCGTGCGCTTTGTCGCTACCGGCGGCAATGAGATCGCGCCAGTATTCGCGATTCGAACAATCCGCGCATAGGCCGCAGACTGGTCTTCCAGCCGCAGATTCGGCGCAGATTCTCTCAGCTATTCCAGCCGCAGATTTGGCGCAGATTCCCTCAGCTGTTCCAGCGCAGACTTGACGCACGATCTGTCTTTAGATCTGCGGCTGTCCTGCTTGGCTCGCGTACAAGTCAGCTAGAATCCCGGCCATGGACGCCATTAATCGACGTGAGTTGTTGCAGATGACCGCGGCGCTGGCCGCCGCAGGTGTTGCTGGGTTCCCGGCGGCGACGGTTGCGTGCACCTTCGTCGAAGGCGACGGTGGACAGGCAGTCGAGAATCCTGGCAACAGCTTGCGGTTCTTCCCGGGCTTCAAGGCCGCGCGCGTGAAGACCTCTGGCGCCGAGATCAACCTGGTGCACGCGGGTTCGGGACCGCCCCTGTTGCTGATGCACGGCGCGCCGCAGACGCACGTATCGATGCGACTGATCGCGCCGGAGCTGGCCAAGGACTACACGGTGATCGTGCCAGACCTGCGCGGTTACGGCGACAGCAGCAAGCCGGCCGACGGCGAGAATCACGTCAACTACTCGAAGCGCGCGATGGCGCTCGACCAGGTCGAAGTGATGAAGAGCTTCGGCTTCGACAAGTTCGCGGTCGTGGGTCACGATCGCGGCGGGCGCGTCGGGCATCGCATGGCCCTCGACCACGCCGACAAGGTGACGCGGCTCGCGGTGCTCGACATTATCCCGACCCACTACCTCTACACGCACGTCACCATTGACTTCATCCAGTCGTACTTCCACTGGTTCAACAACGTGCGGCCGGCCCCGGGTCCCGAGAACGACATCAAGGCACAGACCGAAGCGCAGAAGGCGCGCGCGACCAACGAAGTTCAGGTCGAGTACCTCCGCACGTCGAGCCTGCCCGAGAACATCCATGCGATGTGCGAGGACTATCGCGCTGGCGCGTCAATTGACCTCAAGCACGACGAGGCCGACCTTGCGAAGAAGATCGCCTGCCCGGTGATGACGCTGTGGGGCTTGAAGGGCCCGATGGGCCGGATCTACGACGTGCTTGCCGTCTGGAAGGAACGCGGCGTTAACGTCACCGGCAAGGGGCTGCCTGGCGGCCACAACCTGCAGGAAGACGTGCCGGCCGACGTACTAGCCGAACTGCGCCCGTTCTTGAAGGCCTGAGAACAGGCAACCCCAAGACGGGGTTGCCTCCACCGATTCTCAGTATTCGCTGAAGATGCGCTGAATCTCGTTGCGGTCGGTGGTCTTCGTCAGCGCCATCATCAAGAGGATGCGCGCCTTCACCGGCGTGTGGTCCTCGCCGGCAATGCTGAACTGGCGGCGACGCCGCTGCGCTTCATTCACTTGGGCACCACCCGGCAGGTCCCCGCTCGCCGGGGCAATGCGGCCGCTGCCGGCGCGCGTGCTGTTGACCACGAACACGCCCTTCTCGGCGGCGTAGGCCAGGCCCTCGTTCTGCGTGCCGCTGGTCGCGCCCGCGCCGGCCACGGCAATGACAATGCCCTTGGCGCCGTTATCAACGGCGGCCTTGATCAAGTCGCCCGGCGCGCCTTGATACACCATGATCACGTCCACGCGCGGCAGGGCCGTCAACTTCGCCACGTCGAACTCGAGGCGTTCGTTGGTGCGCTGCGTGATTTGGCTGAAGAACACCACGCGGTCGCGATCGACGACACCCATCTGGCCGTACTCGCGGCTGCGGAAGGTCTGCAGGCGCAAGGCGTCGGTCTTGGTGACGTTGCGGGCCGAGTTGATTTCGTCGTTCAGCACGACCAGCGCGCCCTTGTTGCGCGCCGCCGGATCGGCCGCGACCCGGACACCCTCGAGCAGGTTGGCCGCGCCCTCGTAGCCGAGCGTGCTCGGGTTGCGCATGGATCCCACCACCACTACGGGGCGCGGATCCTTCACGGTGAGGTGCAGGAAGAACGCCGTCTCCTCCAGCGTGTCGGTGCCGCTCGTCACGACGACGCCGGCGATGTCTTTGTCGGTGGCGTACAGTTCGTTAATCCGCTTGGCGAGGCCCAGCCACTGCTGCAGCGTCAGCTCGCTGCTGGCGACGTTGGCAAACTGCTCGAACGTGAGGCGCGCGTAGCGCTCGACGCCCGGCATCGACTTGGCCAGCTCTTCGGCGGTCAGCCGGCCGCCATCGCGGTTGGAAATGGTGCCGCCGGTGGCCACGAAGTGCACGCGGGGCAGTGTGGGGGTGGCGGCTTGCTGAGCGAGAATCGGCGTGGGGCCGGCCACGCTGAGGCACAGCACAGCCATCGCCAACAGTAAAGTCGGACGCAGGACAAGTCGGATCATGGTTGCTGATTATGTATTGGCCGGGGCCGCGCCGGAAACGAGAGAAAGCCACTTGATCAACTCCCGGGCCGCCTCTTCAGCGGTCTTGCCGTAAAAGGGCATCAGCGAGGTCTGAATTCCAGGGCGGCGCACAATTTGCGCGCGCCACCGCTCCACCGACACGGGTGAAACTTCAATCTGGTAAGTGCGACCAGCGATGTGCTCTTCGAAAAGTTGGATGGACACGATGCGAGATGACGATTGTATGTCGTTGGTGAAACGGATCAAGCGAAGCGCGGCGCGAAAGCGGCCGGTTGTGCATTTGGGCGTCCGGGCCAGAGGGATAAGTGCCCCGAGTTTATTGTTTGTGTCGTGTCGTCCACAGTTTTTCGACCGTTCGTCCACAGGATTTCCACAAGGCGATAAACTAGGCACCTCGTGATCGTCCGCCTGGCGCTCCTCCTCACGGCTGTTCTCGGCCCGTCTGTGGCTCACGCGCAGATACCGGCCAGTCGTGTGCTGTTCCGGGTGTTTCTCTCGGATGGGCGGGTGCTGGCGAGCTACGGCGAGTGGGCGCGCGTCGAAGACCGGGTGATTTTCTCCATTCCAACCCGGCTGACCGCTGATCCAGTGGAGTTGCACCTCGTGAACATACCCTCGGGCCGGGTCGATTGGCCGAGGACCGAGCAGTACGCGGAGACGGTTCACGCGGTCAGGTACGCGGATACCCGCGGCGAGGCCGACTTTGCCAAGTTCAGTTCGGAGCTGGCCAAGGCCCTGAACGATGTCGCGCGGGTCGCCGACCCAGGCGTTCGCCTGGCCACCGCGGAGCGCGCCCGCCAGGCGCTGGCCGAGTGGCCGGCCTCGCACTACGGTTACCGCATCGGCGAGGTGCGCCAGTCGCTGGACGTGCTGGATGAGATCATCTCGCAGTTGCGCGTCGCTGTCGGTCAGACGAGTTTCGACCTGTCGCTGAGCGCACCGCTGGCCGTCCCGCCGCCACCGCCGCTGCCGCCGCCGACCGATGCCGAGCTGGTCGAACAGTTGGTGGCCGCGGCCTCGCTGGCCGACACTGCCGGCGAGCGTGTCACCTTGCTGCAATCGGCGCTGCGCCTGCTGGACCGCGCGGTGGGCCTGCTGCCCGATGAGTGGGCGCGGCGCGTCCGCCGTTCGGTGAGCCTCGACCTCGAGCACGACCGCCAGGTCGAGCGCGCCTACACGACGATGCGGGAGCGCACACTGGAGGCTTCGGCGAAACTGGTGAGCAAGGGCGAGCCGAGCGAGTTCGAGAAGCTCCGCGACCGCGTGCAGGCCGAAGACCGCCGGCTGGGCGGTCACCGGCCCGGCGAAGTGGCCGCGTTGCTGGCCACCATCGACGCCCAGGCGGCCGGCGCCAACGACTCACGCTCGGCCCGCAAGACCTGGGAGACGCGAGAGCAGTTCTTCCGGAAGTATCGGCGCTCCATGAACGGTTCGTTCAACATCTTCCGGGAAGCGACCGTCGGCCTCGATCAAATCAGGATCATGTCGGGTCCGTCACTTCACACCATCGAGCCCCTCGCCAGGCGCCTGTCGGCAGCCGGCACCAAGATCGGCAAGGTCACGCCGCCGGCGGAGCTGGTGAACGGCCACGCGCTGGTGCGCAGCGCCTGGGAACTGGCCGAGACCGCCCTTCGCCTGCGCGCGGAATCGGTGCCGGCCAACAACATCGACATTGCCCAGCGCGCTTCGTCCGCGGCGGCCGGTGCGCTGATGCTCTACCAGCGGGCGCGTGCCGATCTCACCGCCGCCATGGCGCCGCCCACGCCCAAGTGATCACGCCCCGACGCACACGCCTGCTGCGCGCGGCCGACCTGGCCGGCTTTCGCACGCACCTGGCGGCGATCGCGCGCGAGGGGGGCGACGCCTTCGTCCTGGTGCCGACGCAAGCCGCGGGCGAGCAACTGCGCCGCACCCTTCGCCTCCGGCTGGGCGCCGACCCGGCCGATCTCGCGATCGGCACGCGTGCCGACCTCTACGATCAGCTGCTGTCGCGCCTGCGGCCCGAGGCGAGAACCCTGTCTGACTTCGAGCGAGAAGCGCTGATCGCCGCGGCCGCGCGCGAGGCTGAGGACGCCGGCGTGCCGCCCCCCTTTCACCTGCGTCCGGCGCTGGTCGCCGAGATGCTGGCGCTTTACGACTACCTGCGCCGGCTGCACCGCACCATCGACGACTTCGATCGCCTGCTCACGGGCGAGCTCGCACCGGCCGCCGATTCAGACCAGGGCGCCGCGCAACTCCTGGAGCAAACGCATTTTCTCGTGGCGGCGTTTCGCGGCTACGAGGCGCGGCTGCGCGAGACCGGCGCCCTCGACGAACATGCGGCGCGGCAGCAATTGATCGGGAGCGCCGCTGACTCGCCACTCAAGCGCGTGGTGATTGCCGTTGGCGACCGGCCGATGGACCCCGACGGCCTGTGGCCCGCCGATGTCGCCTTGCTGACCACCATCAGCGGCCTCGAGGTCATCGACATCGTCGCCACCGACGGCGCCCTCGACGCCGGCTATCTCGATCGGCTGCGGCTGGCGTTGGTCGGCCTCGAGGAAGTGCCCTCAACCCCGCTCGCGCCGGCGCCAGTCATCGTGGTCCCCGCCGGCACCGCCGGCGAGCTGCCGTTCGTGCTCGAGTATCGCGATCGCGAAGAGGAACTCGAAGGCGTGGCCCGGCGCTTGAAGGCGGATCGTCGCTCGGGCCGCCGGTCGCCGCTGGAGAAGTCGGCCCTCGTCGTGGCGAGGCCGCTGCCATATCTCTACCTGGCTCGCGACGTGTTCCAGGGCGCCGGTGTGCCGTTCGAAACCCTGGATACCTTGCCGCTGGCCGCGGAACCGTATGCGGCCGCGGTTGACGTGGCCATGGAATGCGCCGCCTCGGGATTTACCCGGCGCGCGCTGGTGGCCTTGTTGCGCTCGCCGCACTTCCGTTTCGCGGTAGACGAGGCCGAGATCGATCGCGAATCGATCGCGGCACTGGACGTCGCACTCGCCGAGCAGCGCTACCTCGGTGGCCTCGACCGCCTGTCATCGCTGGCCGAGGCCTGCAGCGGACCGGCGCACCCGGCGTTTCGCGCGGCGCTGGCCGTGGCCACCACGCTGGCGCCCCTCAGCGACGCGCGGCCGCTGGTCGAACATGTTGACCTGCTGCGCGCGTTCCTCGATCGCCACGACCGACCGCAGCCCGGCAACGACCGCCGCGACCGCGTTCGTGCCGCAGTGACGCTGGCGTTGGCGGGACTGGGTGAGGCGCATCGCCGCCACGATCCCGGCGCCTCGGGCACCGTGACCGACCTGTCGGCATCCGTTCGCCGATGGCTGGGCGCGCAGACATTCGCGCTGCGCACTGGCGAAGGCGGCCTGCAGATTCTCGATGCGCAGTCGGCGCGCTTTGCCGAGTTCGATGATGTGCAGGTGATGGGGTTGGTGGAGGGCGAGTGGCCCGAGCGCCCGCGCCGCAACGTCTTCTACGCGCAATCGCTGCTGGCGCAGTTGGAGCCCACCCGGCCTGATCGCGTGGCCATTCACCAGGAACGCGACCTGGTCCGCTTCGCGCGCGCCTCGTTTCGCGACCTGCTGCTGTCGGCCCGACTGCGGGTGCGCGTCTCCACCTTCGCGCTCGAGTCGGACGCCGTGGTCGAGCCCTCGTCTTTTCTGGACGACCTGCCACTGCTTGGGCTGTCGCGCGAGGTCTCAACCCTTGACCCGTCGGTGCAGGTCTTCGCGTACGAAGCGCTGGCCGCGATGAACGGCGGCGAAGATGCGGGAGCCACCGCAGGGGCCGTAGTCGGGGCGGACTTTAGTCCGCCCATTGCCCGTTGGGCTCGCCTCCGTGCGGCCGGTGCCAATCGCGAGCGTGCGCGTTTCGAGGGCGAGGCCGGGCCGTGGGTGCTGCCGCGCGTCAGCGTCAGCCGGTTGGAGCGGTATTTGAAGTGCCCGTTCCAGTTCTATGTCGCCAACGTCCTGCAAGTGCACGAGGAACCTGAAGACGAAAACGTGAGGTCGCCGCTCGAACGCGGGCGCTTCCTCCACGAACTGTTCGAGACGTT
>CAMBHC010000004.1 GCA_945866285.1 Candidatus Sulfopaludibacter sp. SbA3
GTCGGCATTGGGGGTGGTGTGATTGCCGTGCACGCGCACTTCGCCGACGATGCCGGGCGACGTCTGGGCGGCGGCCGCCGTCGCGAACAACGCCAGCGCGAAGGCGACGCACGTCCACCTGCCTGACCAGCCCTTCATTTGATCTTGTAAGTGACGGCGGCTTGCTTGTAGTTCAGGTAGTCAACCTTGTACGTGGCATCGACGGCGCCGACGGCCATCATCATGCCGAAGTGCATCTCGATGCTGCGCGGTAACCACACTCCTGGGAACGCCTGGCTCATGCGCATGGTCGCCTTCAGGTCGCTGACCCGCAGCAGCGCGCGGCCGGGGAAGAAGTCCATGTCGATGTCGTCGAAGGTGTATTGCAGAATCTGGTAGGTCTTCGGGTCCACCCACAGCGTGACCAGCGACACCTTGTTCATCTTCTCTTCGATTTCGTCTTCCTTGTCGCGCACCTTCTTGTTGGGCCGCGTCCGGCCCTCGTTGAACAAGCCGGTTTCCGGGTAGTACTCGATCTTGAGCACCTCGCGGTCATCCACCTTCTCGCGCCCGGCGAGCGCGTAGTGGCCTCGCTCGAACCGGAACTTCAGGAAGTACGAAGACGACACGAACTGCGGCTCACCGCCCTGCCCTAGCAGGTCGTCGACGTTTGACGGCAAGTCGGCCGGGGTCGTCGGCGTTTCGTCGATGACCTGGACACCGGTGGGGCTGATGACGACCGCGCGCTTTTCTGGGTCGGTAGGCAGGCCCTGTTTCTCGCGCGCGTCGCGGCGCTTGCGCCGCTCGTCGCGAGTCGTCTCCCGCTTCAGCCACTCGTCTTCCGCCTTCCGGCGGTCGGCCTCCGATAACGCCACGCCGTTAGCCTTGACCGGGCTGCGCACGAAGATGCCCTTGCGGATGAACCACGAGTATTCGCGGCGCATGCCCCACAGCGGCAGGCCGCCGGGACCGGTCAGGTCAAAGGCTTCCTTCTCTTCAAGGACGTATTGCTGGAGCTTCTTCCAGTTGTCGTCGCGGCGCGCCAGCACCCGTTCCATGAAGGCGTCGAGGTCCGACTGGGCCGCAATTCTGCTGGGAACGACTGCCGCGAGCAACGCCACGGCGATCAAGGCGATGAGGGCTTTGGCACGCATGGTGGATCCAGGAGTCAGACGAACGCCGGGGGGAGCCGGTTCCCGCCTTCGCCAAGGCTACGGCGAGGCAGGCCCCTTCGCCAAGGCTTCGGCGCGACAGGTCCCCTGACGCCAAGGCTCCGGTGGGCAGGCCTTACTGGGTGGAGGTGGTGTCAGGCGGGTCGCGGCGGTAGACCACCTTGCCGTCCACGATGGTGAACATCACCTGGGCCTCGGTGATGCGGGTCGTGGGACCTTCGAAGATGTCGTCCGACAGCACCACGAGGTCCGCCAGCATGTCGCGGGCGAGCACACCCTTGCGCTGGTCGTCGTAGGACGCCCACGCGGCATCGCTGGTGTAGCCATCAATCGCCGTGCGGAGAGATAACCGCTCCGCCGGCAGCCAACCGCCTTCGGGCAGGCCCTCAACCGTGGTGCGATTGACCGCCACGTGCAGGCCCATCAGCGGGTCAAGCGTCATCACCGGCCAGTCGCTGCCAAAGGCCAGGCGTCCGCCGGCCTTGGCGATGCTGGCCCACAGCCAGCCGTGAGCGGCGCGCGCGGGGCCAATGTTCGTGCTCCACACATCGCCCGGCGCCGGGCTGGGCGTGGCGTGCACGGGCTCCATCGAGGCAATCACGCCGAGCTTGCCGAAACGCGGGATGTCGGCCGGATCGATGGATTCGAGGTGTTCGACGCGATGGCGGCGACCGCGCTCCGGCACCGGGTTGGCCTTGGCCGCTGCTTCGTAGGCGTCAAGCGTCATGCGCACGGCGGCATCGCCGATGGCGTGGGTCATGATCTGCCATCCGTCGCGATCGAGCAGCGCCACGGTCTTGTTCAACTGCTCCGGTGTGAAGCGCGGGTCGCCCGTCGTGCCGGGCTTGTTGTCGTACGGCGCGAGCATGGCCGCGGTATGCGATTCGATGACGCCGTCGGCGACCAGCTTCACCGCGCCCGTCTTCAGCAGAGGGTCATCGGCAAAGCGTTCCCGCGCTGCTGCCAGCGACTTCAGTTCGGCCGCGGTGATCACGCCGTTGACCGAGAGCGCCTGGTACACCCGGAGCGTCAACTCGCCGCGCTTGCGCAGGCTGTCGTAGAGCTCGAGATCTTCCGCTGTGCCGCCGGCGTTCTGCACACTGGTGATGCCGACGCGATGTGCCTCGACCACGCCGGCGCGAATAGCCGCGACCTTATCCTCGGTTGTCGGCTGCGGCGCGGCGGTCATCAACGCCATCGCGGCTTCCTTCAGCGCGCCACTCGGCTCACCGGTGCGCGGGTCCTTCACGATCACGCCGTTCTTCGGGTTCTCGGTGTGCCGCGTGATACCTGCCAGCTTGAGCGCCTTGCTGTTGGCCCAACCCGTGTGACCGTCGTAGGCCACCAGGTACGCGGGCCGGTCGGGCACCAGCCTGTCGAGCATTTGGCGGGTTGGCAGCGACCCCGCAAACGGCTGGTAGTACCAACCGCGGCCCGTGATCCAGGTGCGTTCGGGATGCGCCTCGGACCAGATTCGGACCGTGTCCTTAATCTCGTCGAGGGTCGTCGCTTCGAGCAGGTTGATCTGATCGAGCGACAGCCCGCCGCTGATGAAGTGGGCATGCGCATCGTTGAAGCCGGGCATGACCGCGCCGCCCTTGGCGTCGATGACCGTGGTCTGGGCGCGCTTCAAGCGCTGGATCTCGCGGTTCGATCCGACGCGAACCACCTGGTTGCCGCGAATCGCGACCGCCTCGGCCATGTCCGAGCTGCCACCGCCTGCGTAGACCTTGCCGTTAATCACGATCAGGTCAACCGCGTCATCGTCCGCCCGCTGGGCGCCGACAATGAGTCCGGCGACCAGCGTCACGCCGACGATGCAGGCCACGAGATAGGCCGTGATGCGGGCCGCCATGAGTAAATTCTAACACTGTGCTAAAACGTCTGCGGAGGTTCAATGAAGGTTGCGATTCTGGGATCGGGTGCGGTCGGGGGGTATTTCGGTGCCAAGCTGGCGCGCACGGGGCAGGACGTCACGTTCATTGCCCGCGGTGCGCATCTCGAAGCCATTCGCAGCAAGGGGCTCGAGGTGAAGAGCGCCAAGCTGGGGGATTTCCAGGTGCGCGCGGCCGCCGAAAGCGATACCGCGAAGGTCGGCCCGGTAGACCTGGTGGTCGTCTCGGTCAAGGCCTATGACAACGCCACGGCGCTGCCCATGCTGATGCCGATGATTGGCCCCGAGACGGTGGTGTTGACCCTGCAGAATGGCGTCGACAGCGTCAACGAGGTCGCCGCCATCGCCGGCGAACGGCACGTGCTGGGCGGCACGACGTATGTCGCCACGGCCCTGGAAGGCCCAGGGCTGATCGTCCAGACGGGCGTGCACCGTTCGATCATCTTCGGCGAAGTGTTCGGCGACCGTGGCCGCATCACGCCGCGCGTGCAGGCGATTGCCGACATCTTCGCGGCCGCCGACATCCAGGTCACGCCAGTGGCCGACGCGCGCGTGCCCATCTGGGATAAGTTCGTCTACCTCGTGGCCTTCTCGGGCTTCACCGGCGCCTCCCGTTTGTCGATTGGCCACATCTGGAAGTTCCCGCAGGTGCAGGAGATGTTCTACGCGACGTCGCGCGAGATCGCGGCGCTCGCGCAGGCCGAAGGCGTGACGATCTCCGTCAACCGGTTCGAGACGCTGAAGGAATACATGGACAACATTCCGTTCTCGACACGGTCGTCGCTGCTGATCGACCTCGAGCAGGGCAAGCGCATTGAAGTGGAAGCGCTGCAGGGCGCGGCTGTGCGCCGCGCGCAGAAACTGGGCGTGCCGGTGCCGATCACCGCAACGCTCTACGCCGTGCTCAAGGCCTGGGAATCCGGGCCCGTGAAGAGCTAACGCCCAGCCGGATCCGCGTCGACACATCGATCGCGCACCGACTTGGGCAACAAGGGAAAGCTGGCGACGATGTGCCGGTAGTCGTCGCCGCTGATTCCGTAAAGGCGCGCCGCCAGCGCATTCAACCGCGCGTACGCGTCGGGTGCGGCATCGATTCCCGTCACGGACAGGCTGTGGGCCAGGCCGGCCATGCTGCGAAAGGCCGGTGAGTCATCCGGCGGCCGCGGCACGGGCAGGCGTGCCATCAGCGCCGTCGTGACGTGCGTGGTGACACTGAGCCGCACCAGGTAGTTGGCCACCAGGCTGTTGAGCAACCCGAGCAGGCACCACTGCGCCGCTGAGGAGAGTGGTGTCTTCAGCACAAACACGGTGTGAGTCGAGAGCGTCCCCTTCGGCAGTAACGCGGCGATCAGCGTGAGGCGGTTCGTGGCGCTCGCGACGTCCCGGTAGGCCAGGCGGTCGCGATTGAAGCTCACGGCCGGATCGATCAGGCGCGAGGCCGTTTCGCGCGACACGGTGTGCGTGGTGGCGTCCAGCGTCACCTGGAACGGCGCCAGGTGCTTGCCTTCAACGATGGGCAGCAGGGACGACCGGGTGCGCGGCGGGCGCGGAGAGAAATGTTCACGGTCGTCGGTGGCATTGAGCTCGCGCCCGAATCGCGCGTGCCACCCGCGGTCCGATCCCAGCGGCGGCGCCACGGCCGAGGCCGTCGCCAGCACGGCCAGTGCGGCCGGTGACGTGAGGGCCGGCACCGTGAGGTGTTCCGGATCCCACGATTCCAGTCGCGACCGCGACACGCTCAGCCACGCATCCCCTTCATCGTGGCGCGCGTCACTGGCGCACCGGTCGAGCACGGCCGGATCCTGGAGGCCAGAGCGAAACCGCAAGACCTCGGTTCGACCGGCGTTGGTGGCCGCAATCATCAGAAAGCGCACACTGCGGTGAATCGGAAAGACCCCGGCCGTGTTGTCCAGGCCGAGCCACGTGTCGAGGGTGCAGCGGTCGAACAGGCGGCGCCGCAGCCGCGCACTGCCATGGTCGGTGGCGAACCCCGAGGGGAGCAGCAGTCCGAATCGGCCGCCTGCCCTGGTCAGGTCCAGGGTGCGCTCAAGGAACAACTGGTAGCGGTTGGCGTGGCCGTCGCCCTGGGCGGAGTAGATGCCCGTGGAACGGAGAAAACGTCGCAGCGGTATGGCGCGCTGGCGCTCGGCATCGCGGTTCATGGCCGAGCCGGTGTCGGCGCGCATCACGTCCCACGGTGGATTTCCAAGCACGGCGTCAAAGCCGCCATCGCTGCGCCGGCCGCCATGCTGATCGAAGAACACCTCGGGGAAGGCCAGCTCCCAGTGAAATACCGCGTGGTCAGCAGCCACCGCCGCCGCTTGTGACAGCCAGCGCGCCATGTGGCCGGCCGGCAGCGTCGTGGCTCCGCCAGTCAGCGACGCGATCCACTCGTTGACGATCGCGTGGGCCGGGGCGGCGCCGGGCCACAGCGCCGCCGCGCACCAGGCATCCAGTGCGCGAATCCAGTTCGCGAAGGGTCCGTCGGCTGACGCCAAGTGTTCGAGTAACCGCTCCTTGTGACGAACCGCGGCCAGCGAATCCGAGGGCTCGAGCGCGAGGCGGAGCCGGTCCGGCAAGACGCGCGCGGCGGCGAGTGCCGGCAGGTGATCAAACAGCGGCAACGCTTGGTCAGAAGCGCCCTTGCGTCGCACCGGCGGCCTCGACAGGTCTGCCAGCCAACCTCCCAGCAAGCTGTTGCCCACCGACAGGTGATGATCGAGAAAGGTCAGCGGTTTACCTGCCGCCAACGTCGTCAGCCACAACGACAGGCGCGCCAGTTGCACGGCCGTCGGATTGAGGTCCACGCCGTACAGGCACTGCTCGGCGACCTGGCGGCGCAGGTTGGCGCGGTCGCCGGCTGTGACGCCCGGCGCGTCCCACTCGCCGTCGCGAACGAGGGCGTGTTCACACTGGTCCGCCAGGTAGTGACAGGCGGCCACCAGGAACGCGCCGCTCCCCATAGCCGGATCGACCACGCGCAAGGCAAGAATGTCGCGCGCCGGCCGATCCATCACCAGCGGATGCAGGGTCCGTCGGACCAGGAACTCCGTGATCGATCGCGGCGTGTAGTAGCTACCGGTGGCCTTGCGCTCGGTCGACGTCCGCCGCAGAACGATGCGGCCACCAGCGGGGATGGGTTCATGTTCCAGCACCCGTTCGTAGACGGCGCCAAGCTGTTCGACGCCCAGGTCGTGGTACGCAATGCGCCGGCGTCCGAGCGGTGTGCTCGTGGTCGCCAGGGCCTGGACCAGGGTCTTGACCACGTCTTCAGGGACGCGGCGTTGCTCCACCAGCGGCGCGTGCCGAGGAGAAAACAAGCGGCCGTTGAACGCCGTGACATCCAGATCGCCGGCCTTGCAGCCGGCATGGGCGAGGCGAGTGATGGCCTGGAGCGCCGCCCACAATCCCCGGGGCGGTGGTGAGGGAATTGACCGCCGATAGAGCGCATCAATCGTGTAGGCCTCGCGATAGACCGGATGCCACACCGGCACCAGGCTGCGGGCTTCGGCAAATAACAGGAACAAGACGCGATAGACGACCGTGAGCGCCTGCTCGTATGGGCGCCCGGCGCCGGCCGCGCCGATGCGGCCCGGCGATAACGCCGTGGCCAACGCCGGCAGCGCGGCCAACACGCCGTCACCGAGCGAGTGACACACGCCTGCCGCGTGACGGCTTGACGCATCCACGTTGGCCCGCAAGGTATGTGGCCCGGCGGGGGCAGCGGTGGCGTGCGATCCGGCCAGCATCCACAACAACTGCGCGCCCCTGGATTGCGGGAGCAACGCCGCAAACTCGAATCGCAACACGTGCCTGGACCAGGGCCGCGCGCAATCGATCACCTGCAACGCGCGGCCGTTCGACACCAGGGCCCACGCCGCGTTCGCGCCGACGCCACCGCGAATCGCGTCGCCCCATGCCGTGTCGACCGTGGCCGACCACGGCAGCGTGATGACCAGCGTTGCCGGGGCGCCTGGGCGCTCGGAGATTCCGAGCAGTCGATCGCCAACCGGCCGCATGGCCGGCACTGCGTAGCCCAGGGCGTCTATCAATGGTGCCGTTGCCACGTCGAACACCTGGCGGGCGCTCGCCGAAGGCCCGATCGTCCGCGATACCGTGCGCCACCAGCAATTCGCTCGTCGCTCGAATACCTCAGTGGCGCCGGGGTCCAGTGCCGGCAGCAGTTGTTGCTCCAGGTAGGCATGCGACAGCAACTGCCCGCTGATGCCCGGAATCACGACTGCCCCTCGAAGGGCCACACCGCGATCAGCCGGGTGCGCGCCAGTTGTGAATGCGGCCCACCCAGCGACTGCGCGCGGTGCGCCAGCGCGGCATCGAGCCTGGCAACAACCGCCTGTCGCGCACTCCCGTCGCGCCCGGCTCGCCGATCGAACAGCGACGCCTGGTGCAGTCGAGGCGGTGACACCAGGCGTTCGCGTGCTGTCTGAATCCGCGTCGTCACGGCGTCTCGCATGGGTTGCAGCGCCAGCCCGGCGGCAGTGGTCACGGCTGGGGGGTGAATCGCGGCGACAACATCCCGCCACGACTCGGCCGTCTTCACGTGGTCCAGCGTCATGAGGGACGCATGGACGCGGCGCGCCACGAGGCCGCCGCCGGCACTCAGTTGGGAGCACTCATGAACCGCCACCACCGGGCATCGGCCACGGCGATGCGGCTGGGCGAAGACCGGACGGTCCAGAATCACCGGCGCGAGCCGCCGCAACCGCCGCTGTTCAAGGACCCGTGCCAGTTCGGGGTTGACCTCCACTTGGTATCGACACGCGATGGCGGGTCTGTCAGCTGCCGGCAGCGCCACGTCATCGAAAAGCGCGCGGGCCATGTCCTCGTCTGTCGGCGGCGCGCACTCGCCGAGCGCGCGTTCGGCGCGATCGCGCCTGCCCTCGAGATGGCGCCACACGGCCTCTTCGACGGTGTCCTGCTGCAGCAGGTGCACGGCGTGCACGCGCCGGCGCTGACCGATGCGGTCGACGCGGCCCACCCGTTGCTCGAGCCGCAGCGGATTCCACGGCAACTCGAGGTCGACTACCAACCGGCAACGGTGATGGAGGTTCAGGCCTTCACCCGCCGTATCGGTGGCGACCAGCACGTCGATGTCACCTCGTTCGAATCGCCGCAACACGTCCTGCCTGGCTGGGGCAGGCACGCCGCCATGGATCGCGCCCAACCGGAACCGTGGCGAGAGCGCATCGACCGTGGCCTGCAGGGTGTCGCGATATTCGGTGAACACCACCGCCGGTTCGACGGCGCGAGTGAGCAGTCGCTGAAGGCGATGCAGTTTCGACGACTGTGCCGAGGCCCGCTGCGCGAGAGCGATGAGACCGTCCAGTTGGTGAATCTCGGCCGCTTCGTCCAGCAATCCCGGACGCGCCAGCCACTCATCCAGTGCATCGTCATCGCCCTCGTCACAGTCGTCCCAGGGCAGGCTGCCCTGGACGGGAGCCTGCGGCGCACCGCCGGTGAGCAGGGCCCGGCGGCGAGTCAACGTGCGGGCCACGGCGACGGCACTCGATGCCACCCGGCGCGCCAGCGTGATCGCCACCAGTTGCACGGCGTGATCCGAGCGGCCGCGCGCCTGCCAGATGGCGCGGGCGTACTTCGTCGTCGCCTGGAGCAGCGTGGTCTCGTCCGTGGTGGCTGAGACCCGCAACAGGCGACTGCGGCGATCGCACCGTAGGCCCACGTCCGTTCGCCCTCGACGAAAGACCACGAGCGGTTCGCCCAGCGAACCAATCCCTGTCAGGTAGTCGAACGCGGGTTGATCGCCTGAGTGCGGCGTGGCTGACACCAGGACCAGCCACGGCGCCCGGGACGCGAGCCGATTGGCCGCCTGGCCGCGGTCGCTGCCCGGCGTGAGGTGATGCGCCTCGTCTGCGATCACCAGGTCAAACGGCGCATCTTCCGCTGCCGCCAGGACTTCGGGGCGCTTGATCAGGTCGATCGATGCGATCACCACGGGATGAACGGTCCACGGGTTGATGCCGGCCGGCAGCTCACTGCTCGCCAGCGATGCGTGATCGAACACGGTGGCGACGATGCCGAAGCGATGGCGTAGTTCGAGCGCCCAGGCTTCACGCAGTCCCGCAGGGCAGAGGACCAACGCCCGGTCGACCAGGCCGCGCATCCGCAGCTCGGCAAGGATCAGGCCGGCTTGAATCGTCTTCCCCAGGCCGACGGCGTCGGCGAGCAACACGCGCGTCGCGCCGCGCAGCACGGCCAAAGCGGGTTCCAACTGGTACGCCATGAGATCCAGGGAGGCCTCAGCGGCGGTCCACAGACCCAGGGCCGGCTGCTCGTGGGCGGCGGCCGCCAACGCCGCCCGCAGGACCGTTCGGCGCTTTCGCCGTCGCGGCCGGTCGGCATGGGATGGTGTGATGCGGTCGAACGGCGTGATCACCTGGAAGCGGCGGCCGGTGTTGCCGGACCCTCGTCCCTCCAGCGTCAGGAGCGAGCAGTGGTCGAAGGACTCGGTTCGCGCGACCGTCCAGCACTCGTCGCGAACCACCACGATGGTGCCGGGTTGGAGGGGAATAGGTGCCAGGGGTGCCAGGGGTGCCAGGGGTGCCATAGGTGCCAGGGTGCCAGGGTGCCAGGGGTGCCAGAGTGCCAGGGTGCTGGAGGGCTACGGTAGCCGCGGGTCTGGCGTTGACTCCAGATACCGGATCAAGCCCGTGGCGGCCTTCAGCGCTCGGCGGGCCGCACGCTCGAGCGCCGGCAGTTCGTCGCGCGCGATGTAGCGTTTGTCCACGCCATCGATGAAGTGATTGAGGACTTCGACTTCGGACCCCTTGGCGATCCGAACGAAGCGGGCGAGTTGCCACGCCACCAATTCTCGGATGTCTCGAACTCCGGCCATGCCGGTCGCAGGTGCAACCTAGGGGCCGCGTCGGAATCGTCGGATTCTGGACAGTTCTCGAAAATCGATGGTTACGGTGCGGCAGTTCTTGCGACGGTCAGCATCGATTGATGCCGCAAAATTTTCGAGCGCGACGCCCCCCCCGAGCACCCTTGGCACCCCTGGCACCCTGGCACCTATGGCACCTATGGCACCCCTATTTCGAAGTATGGAGCGCGTTGAAGAAGAGGCGGAATGTGGCGTGCGCCTGCGCGCGATGCTGCGTCCGGAAGCCAAACAGGATCGCGCGACCCTGTCCGGCCTTGACCTCGACCATGGCTCCCTTGCCCGCGACCACGCGTTCGCCCTCGAGCCATCCGCTGAGCAGCACGCCGCTCTTCGCGTAACGGCCGATCACGCGCGCGGTCGGAGCATCGGCTGCGGCGCCTGCTTGCACCTCGAAGGCGCCATTGAACGCGCAGAACCCGGCGGTCTCGGGCGGCATGCCGTAGGTCAGCGGATCGGCCTCGAGTTCGAGTTTGATCACCGAGCCGGGGCAGAAGTACTCGTTGGCCGGCAGGCCTCGCGTGACGTCTTTCACCGGTGCGCCCAGCATGTTGATGGCCAGCTCGCTCGACGAATCGAGGGTCACCAGCGTGCCGCCACCGGTGACGAATTGCCTGAGCATGGCGACGCCCTCCGTGCCGAGGCCGCCGACGTACTCAGGCGGCATGGTCCCCGCCGGGTGTCCGGCGACCAGGCGATCGGCGCCCTGGTCGGGAATCACAATCGCATCGAAGCGCGCCCGCAGGCCGCCGCGACGAATAGCGGCATCAGTGATGTTCTCGAACGGAAACTCGTACTGTTCCAGCAGCCAGCGCGTCCACCCTTCGTCGGTGTTCTCGACCCAGGGCTTGTAGAGCGCGATCCGCGCGCTGCCGAGGGGGCGCGCATCCTGGGGCGGCCGCGCGGCCGACGCGGTGACGCGCAGCCCCAGGTCGCGCGCGACGCCCTCGATCGCGTCGCGCACGCCCTTGGCCTCGCTCACCACCAGCGCACCCGGCTGATACGTGTATCCCTCGATCGCCATCGCCGTCGTCAGCCACGAGACTTGCGCGCCGGCCTTGAGCAACCGGTTGATGGCGATGCTGGCGCCGTTGCCGCGGCCATCGACGATGTAGAACGCCGGTTTGCGCGCTTCCCCCCACACCCGAGCCGGGGCAATCGCGGCCTTGTCGAGGCGCGTCGTCGGTGGCGGCTCGAAGTACTGATCGATGCGATCGACCTTGACGTTCATTTGCAGCGGCAGCGTCCAGCCCGCGACATCGTAAGGCCGATCAATCGGCGTCCCGGGCGCACCGCGACGCACGGGGTACTGCTGGATCTCCAGCAGCGTCTTGGCGTACGCGCGAAACGGCTGTGCCATGAGGATGATGTCAGTGCCTTGCGGGTACACCGTGTCGGCGATGCGGAATGGTTCCACCGTGCGCCGCACTTCCACGGCGCCGTCGATCAGGAGTTGTTCGAGCTTGCGCGCCGCATGCGGATCAAACTGCCCGGGCGGCACGAGGTACGCGAACGGCCCGCCCTTGAGTCCGAGCTCCACCTGCCGCTTGCCCATGCGATAAAAGTTGCGCACCAGCTCTTCCCGGTAGCGTGCCGCCGCGCCGAGCATGCCGCGCGCCGCCGAGAGGTCGTAGTTCACGATGTCGCGCAGGTGCCACTCGCCGCCGGGCCAGGGGTTGGGAAACCTCGTCGTCGGTGAGTGATCGGGAAATCCCAGGCCACCCGTCAATTGATCCTTCGCCACTGTGATTGGCGTGGCGACGCGCACGCTGGCGGCTTCGGTGAGAATCGTCACCGTGTTGTGGCCGAGCGGCGCCGAATCCTCATAGCCGGGCCAGTAATAGTCGTAGAGCGCGTTCTGCACGACGCCCTGGCGGCCGTCTTCCTCAAGCGCCAGTGCCATGGCGTGGCCGAGCAGTCCGGCGGTACGCCAGATTAGCGGGTCGTAGTTGGGATCGACGGGATCGGCGTTGGGCGGCACGAAAAACCGCGCGCCGCGCGGCCCCATCTGGTGCATGGCCAGGAACACCTGCGGATGCCACCGGCGGTAGAAGAAATCCGCGAGCGTGCGGTTCTCGGCCATGTTCATCATGAAGGCGTCGCGGTTGATGTCATGGCCGACGTAGCGGTGGTACAGCCACGGCATGTTCGAGCCGTCAAACTCGGTGCCCTTCCACTTGCGGTACCAGTCAACCGTGAGGGCATGACCATCGGGGTTGAGCGATGGGAACAGGATCAGTACCACGTCGCGCAACGAGCGCATGACTTCAGGATCCTGCGATGTCGCCAGCGTGTGGAGCAGCTCGGGCGCGGCCTGCGTCGCGCCGATCTCGGTGGCGTGGATGCTCATGCCGAGTGCCACGATCACAGGCTGCCGCGTGGCCAGCGCCATGGCCGCCGGTTCGTCGATGGTTCGCGGATCGGCCAGCCGCAAGGCGTTGGCGCGAATCTCTTCCAGGCGCGCGATGTTCTCCGGAGCCGACACGACCGCGGCGATTAGCCGCCGGCCTTCGGTCGAGGGGCCGGCGTCGACCAGCTCGACGCGATCAGACGCCGCGGCGACCGTCTCGAAATAACGCTGGAGCCCCGGCCAATCCGCCAGTTCGCCGTCGGCGCCCATCTTGAAGCCAAAGGCGGCTTCCGGTGACTGGATCGACGCGGGTGCCTGCGCGCCGAGCGCGACCGACAGCAGGAGTGAAGCGAGAAGAGCAAGCGACCGCGCACGCATGATGCGCGATCTTATCCCGGCGCCCAAAGAGCAGGGGTGCCGCCTGCAGCACCCCGACGGAGGTTGAAAAATGACGGGCTGGTTACTTGGCGTCGCGCAGCGACGGCCGCTCGACCGAGACGGGAGTTTCGATGGCCTTTGGATGGTCGTCAACGGCCAGCGTGACGGGCCGGTCGAGCCGGGCAAACAACGCCGCGAGGCCGGCCTGCTGCGGGTCGTAGACGCCCCACTCATCCATTGCGGGACGCGCGGGTGATTGAGTCTTGGTAATGGCCATGGTCCTTCTTTAGGGGGTGACTGCCCTCCATGTAGCAAGGCATGTGCCGCCCTCCCATGGCGGCACATGCCAAAGGGGAAACCATCGAAATGCTTGGGTTACTGGTGACCCCTGCCTCCCGCCCCCTGAACGTGGTCGGACGATGCAGCCACCATTCGCGTGGACGGACTTACAGTTATGCAAGCCGCCGCCGCCACGCCAACGAGCGCTATTCGAATCCTCATAGGGAGGGCGGCACTTCTCGTTCTGGCACACGGGTTGCGTCTACCGGGGCATGGTCGTCAGCTACCTCGGCACCAAGGGCGGCACCGGTACCACCACGCTGGCCGTGAACGGCGCCGCAGACATCCGGCGCCTCACACGCAAGCCCACGGTGATCGTCGACCTCAAGACTGGCCCAGGCGACGTCTCGTTGTTTCTCGGCCTGCGGCCGCGGCACTCGGTCCTGGATGCGATCGACCACCTCTCGTGGATGGATCCCGGCGCCGTCTCGAAGTACGTCGTTCATCACGAGTGCGGCCTGCACGTGCTCGCGGCCGGCGACGAGTTTGGCCGGCCCGCCTCGCGCGATGTCGATGGCATTGAGCAAATGCTGCGTTGCCTGAACGCGCTCTACGACTTCGTGATTGTCGACATCGGCAGCACGCTGAGCACGTGTGGCGCGATGGCGCTGCAACTATCTGAAACGGTGATGCTCGTCGCCAACCCCGACGTGCCGTGTCTGCGCAACCTGCAGCGCCTGGTCGATGCGGTCAAGCTCACCGGGGTGGGCGGCGACCGCTTGAAGATCGTGCTCAATCGCGCGTCGGAGTTCGGCGTGCTGTCGACCGGGCAAATCGAGCGCGTGCTCGGGCTGAGCATCGACTACAGCGTCAACAGCGATTACCGGACGGTGGCCTCGGCGGTGAATTCGGGTGTGCCGGTCTCGGCGCTGCGCGGCTCAGCCGAGTTGCATCAGCAACTGGATGCCATTGCCCGCTCGCTGAGCGGCGTGCGCACTGGCCGCGGCCGGCGCGACGCCGGGGAGCACGCCGAAGACGAAGCGTCCGGGGTAGCCGCCCGGCATCAGCTCTAACCAAGCCCCCAAGCCCCCAAGCCTCAAGCCTTCGTGTACTCCGCCGTCACCTTGGTGGTGATGCCGCCGCGAGCCGTGAAGTCGCCAATCACGGTCATCCGGACCGGGGCGCACGCCCCCACCAGATCGTCAAGAATCTGGTTCGTGGCCGCCTCGTAGAAAATCCCCTTGTTCCGGAACTCCAGCAGATAGTATTTGAGAGACTTCAGTTCGAGGCAGCGGGCCGCCGGCACGTAGCGGATCCGGATGACGCCAAAGTCGGGAAGACCCGTCTTGGGGCACATCGACGTAAACTCTGGGCAGTCGATCGCGACCTCGAATTCTCGCTCGGGCCGCGGGTTGGGAAACGTCTCGATGATCGATGCGGTAGACATGATGATCAGTCTACGGCAAAAGGATGAAGTAGCGGACTAGCGGCGATTGACAGCCCCTACGGTCGGGGTTAGCATACACGCCTCTTAACACTGACCCTGGGGGACACGATGGACGAAGCCCGAAGAATGGGCAAGTCGGAGCTCTTTTCGCACTTTGCCGAACGGTTCGACGTCAAGCGCACGCAGTCGCGCGAATTTTTCGACGAACTGGCAATCCTGTGCGAGAAGGAATTGAAGCGAACCGGAGAGTTCGTGATCCCCGGCATGGTGAAGTTGGTCGTGCAGCACCGCAAGGCGCGCACCGGCCGGAACCCGGCGACCGGCCAGCCAATCGAGATTGCGCCCAAGACCGTCGTCAAGGCGCGGATCGTGAAGCAGTTGAAGGACGCGATTCTCCCGAAGCAGCCGAAGTAAGCAAGCGACCAGGCGGACTGGCGGGGAGCTATTTCTTGATTTTCCTCGCCAGCTCCCGAATCTCCAGTCGCTCCATCTTGAATTTCAACGTGCTGAGCGGCACGCCCAGGTAGCGCGACGTCTGCGTGACGTTCCACGCGTTGCGCTCGAGCGCCCGCACCAGGAAGTTGCGCTCGAACGTGCCAAGCGCGCGGTCCAGCAGGCTGGTGTCTGACTTGGTGCGATCGAGTTCGACGACATGGAACTCGAAGGGCAGGTCTTCGTCCGTGATCCACTCGGAGTCCGAGACCGCGACGAGCCGCTCGACCAGGTTCTCCAGCTCGCGGATGTTTCCCGGCCACCAGTAATGCGACAGCATGCGGAGTGTTGACTCCGCGATGCCGCGCACCGGCTTGTGAAAGCGCGCACTGTATCGGCGGATGAAGAAGTCGACCAGCACCGGCAGGTCGTCGATGCGCTCGCGTAACGGCGGCAGCCGCACCGGGATCACGTTGATGCGATAGAACAGGTCTTCGCGGAAGGTGCCGTCTTTCACGGCGCGCTCGAGGTCCACGTGCGTGGCGGCGATCAGCCGGAACGCGGTCCGCACCGGACGTGTGCCACCCACCCGTTCCACTTCCCCCTCCTGGATGGCGCGCAGCAGCTTCGCTTGCAGGTCGGACTTCAGGTCGCCAATCTCGTCGAGGAACAGCGTGCCGCCGTTGGCCAACTCGAACTTGCCAATGCGCTGCTGGATGGCGCCGGTGAACGAGCCCTTCTCGTGGCCGAACAACGTGCTCTCCACCAGCTCGCGCGGAATGGCGGCCAGGTTGACGGCGACAAACGGCGCGTCGGCGTTCACCGACTCGCGATGCAGCAGCCGCGCCACCATCTCTTTGCCAGTGCCACTTTCGCCAAGGATCAAGACCGTCGCCGGGAGCTTCGCGACCTTGTGAACCGTCTCGAGCACGTCCTTGAGTGCGGTGCTGGGACCGGTGATGAAATCACGAGCCGCTGCGTCGCCCGCCGCGTCCTGCAGCGTGAGCACGTGGCGATTCAGGTCCTGGCGCTCGCCGGCGTGCCGCACCAGCGCGCGAAACACGTCGGGGTCGGCGTCCTTGGTGAGGAAGTGATACGCGCCGAGCTTGATGGCGCTGACCGCGGCATCCACGTCGGGGCCGTCCGATGTCATGATCACCTCGACCAGCGGGAAGTTCTCGCGCACCACCTGCAGCAAGTCAAGGCCGCCGAGCGCCGGCAGGCGCCGGTCGGTCACCAGCACGTCCACTTCTTCGCGATCCATCAACGCCAGGCCGGCTTCGGCCGATGCGGCCCGGATCACGCGGTAGTCGCGACGCAGCGTCTGCGACAGGCGTTCGCGCGCCTCGTCGTGGGGGTCGATGACCAGCACGGTCTTGCGGCGAACCGACATCGAGAGGAGTATAAGGGGTCTGTGATGGGTTCATTAATTGTGGCGCTAGTGGCGCTGGTCGTGGCGGTGGTCGCCTATGCGCTCTCGAGGCGAACCGCGCGGCAACTGGCGCAAATTACCGAGATGTACTGGCAGCTCAAGTTCGACCACGGCGAGCTCAAGGCCAAGGGCGGTCAGGCGGCGCCGGTCGCGCCAAGACCCCAGGAAACCTTCGTCCCCCTGACGCAACTAAAGCGTCCTTGACCTTCCGTTCAATTTCGAGCGACATTGAGGGGTTGCCGCCTTCGCTGAAGGCTACGGCGGGCTAAACCCACGTGGCCGAAGGCTTCGGTGGACAAGGGTCTCTTCATGAGGCCGCGGCATTCATAACGAGCAAGGGTCTTATGGCGAACGAGTACGACGTTGTAGTGGTGGGAGCGGGGACCGGCGGCTACGTGGCAGCCATCCGCGCCGCGCAGTTGGGTCTCAAGGTTGCGGTCGTCGAGAAGCAGAAAGCGCTGGGCGGCACGTGCCTCATCTGGGGCTGCATCCCCACCAAGGCCTTGCTTGAGCACGCGCACGCGCTGAAGGTGGCCCAGGGCGCCAAGGAATGGGGCCTCACCGGCATCGACGGCGCCGGCGTCGGCATCGATATGGTCGCCGTGCACGCCCGCAAGGACAAGATGGTGTCGGGTCTCACCGGCGGCATCGAGATGCTGTTCAAGAAGAACAAGATCGAGTGGCTCAAGGGCACCGCGCGCCTCACCGGCAAGCAGGGCGTGGAAGTCACCCTGCACGACGGCACCATTCAGTCCCTGACCGCGACCAGGGAAATCATCGTCGCCACCGGATCCGCGCCGCGCAGCGTGCCCGGCATCGAGGTGGACCGCAAGAAGATCATCTTCAGCGACGAAGCCATTCACCTGTCGTACGTGCCGAAGTCGATTGCCATCATGGGCAGCGGCGCCGTCGGCGTCGAGTTCGCATCGATCTTCAAGAGCTACGGCAGTGACGTCACCGTCATCGAGCTGTTGCCGCGGCTGGTGCCCGGCGAAGACGAGGCCGTGTCGGCCGAGCTGGAGCGCACCTTCAAGAAGCGTGGCATCAAGGTGATGACCGGCTCGAAGGTGACGTCGGCCAAGTCGGGAGCCATGGGCGTGGACCTCGACGTGCAGGGCGCCGACGGCAAGTCACAGAAGCTGAGCTACGACCTGCTGCTGGTCGCGACGGGTCGCGGCCCAGTCACCGATGGCCTTGGTGCGGAAGCGCTCGGCCTCAAGATGGATCGCGGCTACGTAGTGGTCGACGCCCTGTTCAAGACCAACCTGCCTGGCATCTCCGCGATCGGCGACGTCATCACGATGGGCGGCCCGCACTACCAGCTCGCGCACGTGTCGTCGATGGAAGGCATCCTGCTCGCTGAGCGGATTGCCGGCCACGCGGTGCAGCCGATCAACTACGACCACGTGCCGCGTTGCACCTACACCGAGCCGGAAATTGGCAGCGTCGGGCTGACCGAAGCGCAGGCCAAGGAGCAGGGCCACGATGTCCGCATCGGCACGTTCCCGTTCCGCGCCCTGGCGCGTGCCCGCATGGCGGGCGAAACCGACGGCTTCGTGAAGATTGTTGCCGAAAAGAAATACGACGAGATCCTGGGCGTGCACATCATCGGTCCGCGCGGGACCGAGCTCATCGCCGAAGCGGTGATGGCGCTCCGCATGGAAGTGACCGTTGAAGAGTTAATCAAGACCATTCACGCGCATCCGACCATGTCGGAAGCGGTGGGTGAAGCCGCCCACGCCGCACACGGCGCCGCGATCCACATGTGAGATTCTCAGGACTTGGGGACTTGGAGGCTTGAAAGTGCAAGCCCGCAAGCCCCCAAGCCCCCAGGCCCGGTAGCGAAGGTACTTATGCCAACATTCGTAGTCATGCCCCAGATGGGCGAGTCGATTGCCGAGGGCACCATCGTCCGCTGGATCAAGAAGGTCGGCGACGTCGTCGACCGCGACGAACCGCTGTTCGAGATCTCCACCGACAAGGTTGACGCCGAAATCCCATCGCCCGCCGCCGGCGTGTTGATGGACATTGCGGTGAAGGAAGGCGAGACCGTCCCGGTTAATAGCGTGGTGGCCACGATTGGCGCGGCTGGAGAAAAACTGGACACCGCGCCCGCGGGTGCCAGTGGTGCCAGTGGTGCGCAGACTTCGGGAAGTGCAGCACCCGTGCACTCTGGCACCGTGGCACCCCTGGCAGCTATGGCACCCGTGGCCGAAGAAGACGAAGGCGACGATCGGCAGAAGTCGTCGCCGCTGGTCCGTCGCATCGCCAAGGAACACAACATCGACATTGGCCGCATCCAGGGTTCGGGCATTGGCGGCCGCGTCACCAAGCAGGACATCCTCACGTTTATCGACAGCGGCGCCGCGGCCGCGCCGATCGCGGCGCGTCCCGCTGCCGAGCATCCGGCCGTGCCGGTGACCCGGAGTGTCGGTGACGAAGTTGTCCCGATGTCGGTGATGCGCAAGAAGATTGCCGAGCACATGGTGGTCAGCAAGCGCACCTCGGCGCACGTCTACTCGGTGTTCGAGGTCAACTACTCGCGCGTCGACCAGATCCGCAAGGCGAAGAAGGAAGACTACGAGCGCTCGGGCGCCAAGCTGACCTTCACCTCGTTCATCGCCAAGGTCGTCGTTGATTGCCTGCGCAAGCACAAGGTGATCAACGCCTCGCTCGACGGCGACAACATCATCTACCGCAACGACATCAACCTTGGCATTGCCGTGGCGCTCGAGAACGGGCTGATCGTGCCGGTGGTCAAGGGGGCTGGCGAGAAGAACACGCTCGGCCTCTCGAAGGCCATCCAGGACATTGCCGACCGCGCCCGCGCGAAGAAGCTGAACCCCGAGGAAGTGCACGGCGGCACGTTCACCATCACCAACCCGGGCAACTTCGGCGCGCAGTTCGGACTGCCCATCATCAACCAGCCGCAGGTCGCCATTCTCGGCGTCGGCACCATCGAAAAGCGTCCGGTCGTCGTGGACGATGCGATTGGAATTCGGTTGATGGGGTTCCTGACGCTTGGCTACGACCATCGCCTCGTCGATGGTGCGGTGGCCGACCAGTTCATGGCCGACGTCAAGAAGGGCATCGAGAACTTCGACCCGGCGCAGGCCTAAGGTGATTGACGTTCGCAGGCTCGGGCTCGTCTCCTACGCAGACGGGCTCGAGCTGCAACGCGCGCTGGTCGACGACCGTAAGGCCGGCCGCATTCCCAACACGCTGCTCCTGCTGCAGCATCCCCACGTGCTCACCATCGGCGTCAAGAAAGACGGCCGACAGCACATTCTCGCGGCACCTGATCTGCTGGCGGCGCGCGGCGTCGAGGTGTTCGAGACGGGCCGCGGCGGCGACGTCACGTATCACGGCCCCGGCCAGCTCGTGGGCTACCCGATCTTCGACCTCCACCCGGATCGTCGCGATGTGCACAAGTACGTCCGCGACCTCGAAGAGGTGATGATTCGCGCCTGTGCCGACTATGGGCTGGCTGCGGATCGGGTGAAGGGGATGAGCGGCACCTGGATCCGCGACGCGAAGATCGGCGCCATCGGCGTGCGCATTTCGCGATGGGTGACCAGCCACGGCTTTGCGTTCAACGTCACCACCGACCTGGACTTCTTCAAGTTGATCGTCCCCTGCGGCATTGCTGACAAGGCGGTCACCTCCCTTGCCGGGCAGCTCGGCCGGCCGGTCCCAATGGCGGAGGTTGAGGACGCGTTGATCCGCCATTTCACGGGCGTTTTCGAGAAAACGCCCGGCTGACTCCTTCCCGGGAATAAGCGCATGCGGGGCGGGGTTCTATTGCCCGACATGCGAGACCATTGTGAAACCGAACTAGTGGAACGGCTGCGCCGGCAAGACGAGAGCGCGTTGGCCGATTTGTCGTCTCTTTACGGCGCGCGAATGTTCCAGCTCGCCTTCCGTTACGTCAAGAACCGCGAGGACGCGGAAGAAGTGGTGCAGGACGTTACGCTCAAGGTCTTCCGGAAGATCGATGCATTCCGTGGCGATTCGGCGCTGTCGTCGTGGATCTATCGCATCACTTTCAATACCGCGATGTCGCGGCTGCGGCACACGCGCGCGGCGCGAATGGCCGAGGTGCCTGAGCTGCCCATGACCAGCGGTGGGGCCGACGACTCGGCACCACGTGCTCACGAGCGGGCCGACTGGTCAAATCTGGCCGACGAGGCGTTGCTGCGCCGCCAGATGCGCGACCGTCTCTTCGAGGCCGTGGAAGGCCTGCCCGAGATCTATCGCGCGCCGGTCATCTTGCGCGACATCAAGGGTCTGACGACGGAGGAGGCGAGCCTGCGGCTGCGAGTGAAGGACCAAACCTTGAAGTCGCGGCTGCACCGCGGGCGGCTGCTGCTGCGCGATCGCTTGTCAGACTTTGCCGGCGGCCTCTCGATGCACCACCCCGTCGAAGCGTACTAGCGGAGCGACGTCTCGTAGCGGACGCGGTCGCGCGACGACAACGCCGGCGCGACGATCGACGCGAGGCCTGACGGCTGCAGCGTCACCGGCATGATTGCGGCTCGCCCTGGCGTGCCCTCTTCACGGGTGACCGCGACGATGGCCATGTGCAGGCGGGGACCGCGCGTCAGCGCCGTGCGGATCATCCGCGTGGCCGCCGACGCCAACGCATAGGGACCTGGCGGCCACAGGCGCGCCACCCGCGCATCGAGCCGCGCCAATTGCGCTGCTGATAACACCGTCGGAATCGATCGCCCGCCGATCGCCCCCTCGTCCCACGGCACGATCACCTGCTGC
>CAMBHC010000005.1 GCA_945866285.1 Candidatus Sulfopaludibacter sp. SbA3
ACTTCCGCCGGCACTGGATCGGCACGCACTTCTTCAATCCGCCACGCTACCTGCACCTGCTGGAGATCATCCCGACCGCGGAAACCGATCCGGCGGTGATCGCCGCGGTGACCCGATTTGGCGCTCACCGGCTCGGCAAGGGTGTCGTCGTTGCAAAGGACACGCCGAACTTCATCGGCAACCACATCGCTCTTTACGGCGTGGCGCGCACCCTCGAGGTGCTCGCCCCCGGCCGCTACACCATCGAAGAGATCGACGCGATTACCGGTCCAGCCCTCGGCCGTCCCGGCAGCGCGACGTTCCGGACCATGGACATTGCCGGCGTGGACATCCTGGCGCACGTGCTCCGCAACTTGCACGAGCGGCTGGCGACCGAGGCCGACCGCGCGGCCTTCGCGGTACCGCCCCTGGTCGAAGGGCTCATCGCGCGCGGGCAGCTTGGCGAGAAGACCGGTAAAGGCTTCTACGAGCGGCGCACGAACGCGAAGGGCGAAAGCGAGATCTGGACGCTCGACCCGGCGACGTTCGAATACCGCGCCAAGCAGCCGGCTCGCATAGCCTCGATCGAAGCCGGCCAGTCCATCGACGACCTGGGCGAGCGCGTGCGCGCGCTCTTCAACGCCAAGGACAAGGCCGGCGAGTTCCTGCGCGCGACGCTGGCTCCCACGCTGATCTACACCGCTCGCGTCACGCCCGACATTGCCCACTCGATCGATGACGTCGATCGTGTCATGCGGTGGGGGTTTGGCTGGGACCTCGGGCCGTTCGAGTTGTTCGACATCATTGGCGTCCGCGAGGTGCTGGCCGCGGCCGAAGCCGCCGGGGGACACGCCATGATCGGCGGCGTGCCGCCGCTCGTCGCCAGCCTGCTCGAGGGGGGACTCACCCGCTTCCGCGACGGGCTGGTCAAGCCCGCGGCGGCCGATCTCCAGATCCTGCGGACCGCCAAAGAACAAGGCCGCGTCATCAAGAAGAACGCGGGCGCGAGCCTCGTGGACCTTGGCGACGGCGTGATCGCGGTCGAGTTCCACTCGAAGATGAACGCGATCGGCGGCGACACGGTGCAGATGCTGCATGCCGGCGTCAAGGAAGCCGCCAAGAACGGACAGGCGTTGGTCGTCGGGAACGACGCGCCGAACTTCTCAGCCGGCGCCAACCTGATGCTGGTCTTGCTCGAAGCACAGGAGGGTAACTGGGACGAGCTCGACCTGATGATTCGCGCGTTTCAGCAAGCGACGATGGCGCTCCGCTACAGCCCGGTGCCGGTCGTGGTGGCCACCGCCGGCCTCGCGCTTGGCGGCGGCACTGAAATCGCGCTGCACGGCGATCGCGTGCAGGCCGCGGCTGACACCTACATGGGACTCGTCGAGGTCGGCGTCGGCCTCATTCCTGGCGGTGGCGGCACGAAGGAAATGACGGTGCGGGCCATGGCCGCACTGCTGACACCGCAAAGCGATCCGCTGCCGCACGTCCAGAAAGCGTTTGAGACGGTCGCGCTCGCGAAGGTGTCGGCCAGCGGGCCGGACGCGCTGCGACTGGGCTACCTGTCGGTCACCGATGGGTTCTCGATGAATCGCGACCGCCTAATGGCGGACGCCAAGGCGAAGGCGCTCGAACGGGTGCGCGAGGGCTATCACGCGCCGGCGCCGAGATTGGCGATTCCAGTAGGCGGCGAATCCGTGACGGCGGCGCTCAGCCTGGGTGTGCATCTGGCGTGGCGGGCCGGTCGTGCCACCGAGCACGATGCGCTGGTGGGCCGCAAGCTCGCGCACATCTTCGGCGGCGGCAACTTACCGCACGCCACGACCGTGACCGAGCAACACCTGCTGGATCTCGAGCGCGAAGCGTTCATGAGCCTGGTGGGCGAGCGCAAGACGCTGGAACGCATCCAGCACACGCTCAAGACCGGAAAGCCGTTGCGAAACTGATGGCTTGGGGGCTTGGATTAGATGATTGATCTCGGGAAGGGTTCGCCGATCGTGCTGATCCCCGGCCTGCAAGGCCGCTGGGAGTGGATGCGACCGGCCGTCGAGGCGCTGGCGAAGCACCATCGGGTGGTGTCGTTCTCGCTGTGCGACGAGCGGACCAGTCCGTTCCCCTGCGATCCGGCCAGGGCCTTTGAGAACTACGTCGCCCAGGTCGGCACGGCCATGGACCGCGCCGGGCTGCGCGAGGCGGCGATTGTCGGAGTGTCGTACGGCGGGTTGATTGCCGCCGAGTTCAGCGCACGACACCCGGAGCGCGTGTCGGCGCTGGTGCTGGCGTCGGCACTACACAGTCATTGGCGGCCGAACCAGGACCAGCAGCGGTTCCTGCGGTCGCCTCGGTTGCTGAGCCCGGTCTTCGCTGCGAACGCGCGAGCCCGCATGCAGCCGGAAGTCGCCGCGGCGTTTCCGGCCATGGGCGCGCGGCTGCGGTTTATGGCGAGCCAGGGCGCCCGGGTGGCCATGGCGCCGGCCTCGCCCTCGCGAATGGCGCGCCGCGTGGTCTGGGCAACCGGTCACCGTTTCGCGGATCCGCGGACGATCACGGCGCGCGCGCTCGTGCTGACCGGCGAGGCGACCCTCGATCACGTCGTCCCGGTTCAGGTGACCGAGCAGTACATGAAGGAACTTCAATCGGCGCAACGCGTGGTGCTCGAGCGGACCGGCCACATTGGCCTGGTCACGCGGCCTGACTCGTTCGCGGAGATTCTTGGAAGGTTTGTAGATGGCACCCGAATTCCTGCGTGAGATTCCTGGGCCGATGGGCCCGCTCGAAGCGTTGTTGGACTTGCCGGACGGCGAGCTCACGGCGGTGGCCGTGTTCGGCCACCCGCATCCCTTGCATGGCGGCACCATGCACACCAAGGCGCTGTACCAGGCGGCCAAGGCGCTGCCGCGCATTGGTGTGGCCGCGCTCCGCTTCAACTTTCGCGGCGTTGGCCGCAGCGCCGGCACCTTCGACTCAGGCCAGGGTGAGAAGGACGATTTCAAGGCGGCGATCGATTTTGTCGTGGCCCGATTCCCCGGACTTCCCGTATGGGCAGCCGGCATGTCGTTCGGGTCGTGGGTGGCGATGACCACCGGCGCCGAAGATCCGCGGGTGTCCCTGCTCCTCGGCATTGCGCCTCCCGTCGATCGCTACGACTTCGACGTGCTGAAGACCTGCACGCTGCCGAAGTTCATCATCCACGGCGAAGATGATGAGCTGATTTCGATCAAGGAAGTCCGCAAGTTCTACGGGCAGATCCCTGAGCCGAAGGAAATGATCACCATTGAAGACGCCAACCACCTGTTCGAGATGAGGACCTCGCTGGTGGGTGACGCCGTCGAAGGTTTGTTGGCCGATGTGGCCAGGCCAGTGAAGTAGGAGCCTCCATGCAGGATGCCGTCATCGTCGCCGCCGTTCGCACCGCCGTGGGCAAGGCGCCCAAGGGCACCCTCAGCGTGATGCGCCCGGACGAACTCGCCGCCTCGGTCATCAAGGGCGCGCTCGCCCGTGTGCCTGGTCTCGAGCTGTCGTCCATTGACGATGTGATTCTGGGATGCGCGATGCCGGAGGGCGAACAAGGGCTTAACGTGGCGCGCATCGCCAGCCTGCGCGCCGGCATACCGGTCGAGGCCTCGGCGGTCACCGTCAATCGCTTCTGTTCGTCTGGCTTGCAGGCCATTGCCTATGGCGCCGAGCGCATCATGCTTGGCCAGGGCGAGGCGGCCGTCACCGGCGGCACCGAGTCGATGAGCATGGTCCCGATGGGTGGCAACAAGGTGTCGCCCAATCCCGCATTGGTCGCATGCTACCCGGACGTTTATCTGACCACCGGCTTGGTTGCCGAAAACCATGCGCGCGAGTCGCACGTGTCGCGCGAGGCGCAAGACCAGTTCGCCCTGCGCAGTCACCAGCGCGCCGTCGCGGCCATCGACGGCGGCCGGTTCAAGGATGAGATCATTCCGCTGACGGTCCGCCTGGTGGATGGTGCCGCCAGGATCCGCGAGATCGTATTCGATACCGACGAGGGCCCTCGTCGCGATACCTCGATTGAAGCGCTGGCCAAGTTGCGGCCCGCTTTCCACGAGAGTGGCACGGTGACCGCCGGCAACTCCTCGCAAACCAGCGACGGCGCCTCCGCCGTCATCGTCACGTCCGCGGCACTGGCGAAGGAGCGCGGCCTGACGCCGCTCGCCCGATTCGTCGGCTACGCGACCGCCGGCGTGAGGCCCGAGCTGTTCGGCATTGGTCCCGTGCCGGCGATTCGCAAGGTGTTGAAGCAGACCGGGCTGACGCTCGATCAGATCGATCTGATCGAATTGAACGAGGCCTTCGCCTCACAGGCGCTGGCCTGCATGCACGAGTTGGGACTCGACCCCGACAAGGTCAACGTCAACGGCGGCGCCATTGCTCTCGGCCATCCCCTGGGATGCACCGGCGGCAAGTTGACCGCGACGTTGATTCACGAACTGCTGCGGCGCAAGGCGCGATACGGACTGGTCACGATGTGCGTAGGTGGCGGCATGGGTGCCGCGGGAATCTTCGAACGGCTGTAGGCCGGCCTGAAGGCGGACACCACACTAGTCAGATGTAGCGTCCGGCTTTAGCCGGACCGGTGGGAGACACAACATGGCAAGCGCGACGACGGAGACGATGGCGAGGGGCTGTTCGTGGCTGATCGGAGAGACGCCGCCGGCGTCGGTGATGACGCCAGAGAAACTTACCGAAGAGCACCAGTTGATTCGGCAGGCGGCCGCGGAGTTCATCGCCGGAGAGGTGATGCCCGCCAACGAGCGCCTCGAAAAGAAAGACTGGGCATTGCAGCGCGAGCTGATTAAGAAGTGCGGCAGCTTGGGCCTGTTCGGGACCAACGTCCCCGAGACGTACGGTGGCGTCGACCTCGACAAGATCGCGACCCTGGTCGTGTCAGAGGAAATCGCCAAGCACGCGTCGTTTGGCGCCACCTTCGGCGCCCAGGCCAACCTCACCATCCTGCCGATCTTCATGTTCGGCACGGTGGCGCAAAAGCAGCGATACCTGCCGGGCCTCATCGCCGGCGACGTGGTCGGCGCTTACTGCCTGAGCGAGTCAGGCGCCGGCTCTGACGCGCTGGGCGCGAAGACGCGGGCCATGAAGCAGGCGGATGGCAGTTTCGTGCTGTCGGGTGAGAAGATGTGGATCACCAACGGCGGCTTCGCCGACGTCTACATCGTGTTCGCCAAGGTCGATGGCGAACACTTCACCGCCTTCATCGTCGAGCGCCAGTGGGCCGGTGTGTCGAGCGGCAAGGAAGAGCACAAGCTCGGACTGCATGCTTCGTCGACGACGCCGGTGATTCTGCAGGACGTGAAGGTGCCGGCTGATGCGGTGCTGGGCGAGATCGGCAAGGGTCACAAGGTCGCCTTCAACGTCTTGAACTTCGGCCGTTTCAAGCTGGGTGCCATGTGCTCAGGTGGTGCACGCGAGGCGATTGGCGAGGCGGCCAAGTATGCCTCGACGCGCAAGCAGTTCGGGGTCGCGATTGCCACTTTTGGCGCGATCAAGCACAAGCTGGGTGAGATGACGGCGCGCCAGTACGCGCTCGAGAGCATGATGTATCGCACCGCGGGCCTGATCGATCAGCGCATTGCCGGTGCCCCAGACAAACAGGCCGACGACCCGATGCCGATGCTGCAGGCACTGGAAGAGTTCGCGGTGGAAGCCTCGATCGCCAAGGTGCTCGGCAGCGAGACTGTGGACTACGTGATCGACGAGAACCTGCAGATTCATGGCGGCAACGGCTTCGTCCACGACTATCCGGCCGAAGGCCATTATCGCGATGCGCGCGTCAACCGCATTTTCGAAGGCACCAACGAGATCAACCGGCTGTTGATCCCGGGAATGCTGATGAAGAAAGCGCTCAAGGGCGAGTTGCCGCTGCTGGCCGCGGCCAAGCAGCTGCAGGACGAGATCATGAGCCCGTCGATGGCGCTGCCGGAGACGTCAGACGAGCCGCTGCTCGACGAGACGCGCGCCTGCACCGTCTTCAAGAAAGTCGTGCTACTGGTCGCGGGCACGGCAATGCAGCGGTACGGCACCAAGCTCGAACAGGAACAGGAAGTATTAAGCTATCTCGCCGATATCCTGATTGATGCCTACACGGCCGAGAGCGCCGTGCTGCGGGCACGCGACGCTGCCGCACGCAAGCTGGCGAATGCCGACGCCCACGCCGACGCCGCCCGGGTCACCACCAACGAAGCGGCCGGCCGCATTGAGCTCGCGGCGCGCAGCTGCCTGGCGGCCATGGCCGAGGGCGACACGCTGCGCACGCAACTGGCCGCCCTTCGCCGATTGATGAAGGTCACGCCGGTGAACACGGTCGCGATGCGCCGCCGGCTTGCCGACGCGACGGTCGCGAAGGGTTCGTACCTCTTCTAAGCGGTCAACCGGGGGACGTGGACAACACCCACGTCTCCCGCCCTGACTGAGGAGCCGTACCGTCATGCGTTACCTCGCCCTCGCGGCACTTCTCTTGCTGGCGGTCGGCCAGCCTGCGGCTCAGTCACGAACCCTGCAGGCATTGCTCGACTCCGAGCTAATGGCCTTCCCGGCGCGCACCGGCGTCTCGGTCAAGCACCTCACGACCGGCGAAGAGGCTGGCGTGCGCGCGGACGAGGACTTCTCCACCGCGAGCGTCATCAAGCTCACCTTCATGGTCCGCGCCTACCAGATGGCCGACCGCAGTGAACTGAACCTTGACGAGCGCATCACGTTGACCCGCGCTCACCTGCGACATGGCACCGGCGTGTTCCAGTATCACGACGCCGGGCTGCAGCCGACGCTGCGCGATGCGATCACCGAGATGATCATCACCAGCGACAACACGGCCACCGACATTGTCCTGATGACGATCGGCGGACCGGCCGCGGTGACGAAGTGGCTGGCCGACAGCGGCTACCCGCGGCTCGCCTCGTTCGGCCGACCTCACGACTATCGTCGTGACCTATTGGCGCTGATCGATCCGGTCTTCGCGAAGCTGACCGCTGAAGAAACCAGCGCGTTGATGTACGCGTCGGATCGCAATCCGCTCTTCGAGCGTTACGGCGACCTGTTCACCGGCCCACGGGCGAAGTGGATCGACGTGGTTCGCGATCCCGCTAATCGCCAGCGACTGGCGCGCGAACGCGACGAGCGCACATCGACGGACCGGAAGTTCTGGCTGGGCCGCATGACCCCGAAGGACACGGCGCGGCTGCTCGAGGGCATCGAGCGCGGCACGGCGGCCTCGCAGGCGAGCTGCGACGCCATGCTGCTGGCCCTGCGGCGTCAGCAACTCGGCGCACGACGGCTGCCGCACTTCATCGACGTACCGGTCGGTCACAAGACGGGCGACGGTGGAACCATCGCCAACGATATCGGGGTGATCTACGCGCGGTCAGGACCCATCGTCGTCTCGTTCTTCGCGAACAGCGTGACGGGGTCGTACGCCGAGGCCGAGGACCGGATTGGGCGCCTGGGGCAGAAGGTGGTCGAATATTTCGATCGGCGTTAGCGCGAGTCCAGCCACGCGGCGATCTGCACCAACAAAGCGTGGTGCGCGGTTACGTCGAACGGCGTCGCGTTGGTCCAATCGTGGAGCCACACTGGCTTGATTCGCAGCGCGGGATCCTCGGCTGCATGCCGTGGGATCACGTGAGCATGCAACGCCGGCTCGACGTTACCGAGAATCTCGTAGTTGATGCGTTCGGCCCCAGTCACGGCGAGCACGGCATCGCCGAGCCGCGTCATGTCGTCCAGGAACTGGCGGCGCGCCTCGCCGGTCAGTGCGTTCAGGTCGGGCACCACTGGGTCCGGCAGCAACACGCAATAGCCGTGAGTGATTTGAGGATCACCCAATACGGCCCAGCCGGACGGCATCCGCGCAACCACCCTGGGCAGCTCGCCCTTACGGGCCGCCTCAACCTGTCGATGGATGGCGGTGGTGTGCACGGTTAACGAACCCCTTCCCCATTCTCCACATTCAGCACCATGGCGAGCATCGCGTAGTAGCCGCAGATGCCAATCGCGTCGATCACACCCTGCTCACCCACCGCTTGGACGGCGCGGGCTCGCGCTGAATTGGCGCCGCGGCCGCCGGCGTGGACCGTGCGGCAGAAATCATAGAGGGCCGCTTCGTCTTCCCCGAGGCCAGCCGGTTGCTGGCCGGACGCCAGCGCGTCGACCGTCGCTGGCGCCACACCCGCCTTCAGCGCGATCGGCGCATGCAGATCCCATTCGTATGACTGTTGCCAATGGGCAGCGGTGATCAGGATGACGAACTCGCTCAGCCGCGGCGGCAACACGCTGCGGTAGCGCAGGTACTCTCCGAGAGCGCTGACCCTGGTCAGCAGTTCCGGGCTCTTGAGCAGCGCAACGAAGGGACCGAACGGCTCGGTCCCTCGCAGCCGCCGGAACTCTTCAATGGCCTGCTGTTGCGCGGGCGTCACGCCGCCGGCACGCCGTTCTTCAGCAGGTCCTCCATCGCCGCCACGAAGGTGTCGATCTCTTCGAGCGGCGTGTAGATGTTCGGCGTTACGCGCACGCCGTTGTATTCGGGACGGCTGATGGCCGCGGTGATGATGCGGTACTTATTCCAGAGGAAGTCGTAGACCTGCGCGGCCGGCACGTCTTTGACGCCAACGCACGCGACGCCGTAGACCTGGTCAAGGCCGGTGTGGATCTTGATGTTCGGGTTGGCCTTGAGCTTGTTCGCCCAGCGCAACGTCAGGTAGCGCAGGCGCGCAGCGACACGGTCGGTGCCGATCGCCTGGTGGAACGCCAGCGCTTCGTTGATCGCCGCCTTGGTCGCAGCCGGCGCAGTGCCGATCTCCTCGAACTTGCGGATGTCGTTCTCGCTGCGCTCGGGCGCCGCCTGCATGGGCCAGGTCTTGGCAATGCGGTCGCGGCGCACGTAGAGAAAGCCGGTGCCGGTCGGCGCCAGCAGCCACTTGTGCAGGCTGGTGCCGTAGTAGTCCATCTCGAGATCGCGCAGCTTGAACGGGAAGTGTGCCACCGCGTGCGCGCCATCGACGATGGTGATGATGCCGCGGGCGCGGGCCATGCGGGCAATATTCTGCACCGGGAAGATCTGGCCGGTCAGGTTGGTGATGTGGCAGAAGTGCAGCACCTTGGTGCGCGGTGTGATGGCGCCCTCGAGCAGCGCGAACAGCGCCTCGCCGGTGTTCGGCACCGCGAAATTGACCTTGGTGATCTTCAGCTTGTCGCGGCGCGCGCGCTGGTCCCAGGTGGTAAGCATGCGGCCGTAGTCCTGCTCGGTGGTGAGCACTTCGTCGCCCGGCGCCAGGTCCAGGCCGTTCTGGGCAATCTGCAGCGACTCGCTCGAGTTGCGCGTGATGGCCATCTCTTCGGCATCACACCCAAACTCCGCGGCGAGACGCCGCCGTACCACTTCAATGTTCCGCTCGATCAGCCCGCGGTGATAGACCGGCGCCTGGTTCGAATAGTCGAGGTAACGCTTGTAGGCTTCGTGAACGACGGTGGGACTCGGGCAACTGTTGCCGTTGTTGAGGTTGATGAGCGACCGGTCCAACGTGAAGGCGCTCTGGATGTCGCGCCAATAGCTTTCATCCGCCGCCACGTCATCGGGCGTCCGGCTACCCAACGCGCGGGAGGCCTGGGCGACCAGTTCGATGCTGTTGGTGCCGAGGGCCATGGCACTGGCGCCGGCGGCACTGGAGATTCGCAGGAACGATCGTCGGTCGGTCTTCATGGCGGGGATTATAGCTGGCGCTGGGGTGCTTAGGTGCTCGGGTGCTAGAATCCGCCCATGCGAACCATATCGTTAGGCATTCTCGTCACCGTCCTCTCCCTGACGACCATCGGGACTGCCCAGGACCGTATCGACTTCACCGTAATCGAGAAGATTCGCGCTGAAGGCATGGAGCGGTCGAAGGTGCTGGAGGCGTTCGACTACCTGACCAGTGTCATTGGGCCCCGCCTGACCAACTCGCCCGCGCACAAGCGTTCCGTGGCGTGGACGCAGGAAACCCTCAAGGCCTGGGGCATGAGCGAGGTGCATGCCGAGCCATTCCAGTTCGGGCGCGGCTGGACGCTCGACAAGGTCATTGTCGAGATGCTCGAGCCACGTTACATGCCGATGAGCGGCTATCCCAAGGGGTGGTCGCCGGCAACGGCCGGCCGCGTGATTGCGGCGCCGGTGTGGCTGCCCGGACTGGAGGCCGACGCGCTGAAGGCGCAGGCCGGCAAGTTGAAGGGCGCCATCCTGTTGACTAGCCCGCTGCAGGAGTACGCGATCCGCGCGGACCGTCCCGCTGCCAGCGGCGACCTGAAGGCGCCGCAGCCGGCGCCGTCACGTCCGCCGCAACTGAATGCGGAGCGCCTGGCGCTGCTCACAACCGAAGGCGTGGCGGTGACGATTGAGCCGAACATCGGCGAGCACGGCACGGTGTTCGTCACGGGCCGCGATCTGGGCGCCAACTCGGTGCCGTCGATCGTGCTCGCATCGGAACACTACAACCTGATTGCCAAGCTGCTGCAGCAGAAGGTGCCGGTGAAGCTGGCCGTCGACATCCAGGCGCGCTTCAACGAAGACGACCCGCGCACGCACAACGTGATCGCCGAGATTCCCGGTAGCGACGCGGCGCTCAAGGACGAGATCGTGATGGTCGGCGCTCACCTCGACTCGTGGCACACCGGCACGGGAGCCACCGACAACGCCGACGGCGTGGCGACGGCGATGGAGGCCATGCGTATCCTGAAGACGCTCGGCGTGCGGCCGCGCCGCACGATTCGCGTCGCGCTGTGGGCCGGCGAAGAGCAGGGCCTGCTCGGCTCGAAGGCGTACGTCGCCGAACACTTCACCGGCGACAAGAACAAGGCGGCGCGCGACAAGTTCTCCGTGTATTTCAATCTCGACAACGGCTTCCCGCCGATTAGCGGCTTCTACATGGAAGGCAACGAGCCGGCGCGCGCAATCATGACCGAGTGGTTGAGGCCAGTCGCGAGCATCGGCGCGATCATGCCGGCGCCAGGGCACATCGGCGCCACTGATCATCTGTCGTTTCTCGAGGTCGGCATCCCCGGCTTCCAGGCTGTGCAGGAGTATGTGAACTACGACGTCCGCACGCATCACACCAATATGGATTTCGCGGAGCGCATCGAACCCGCCGCGCTTAAGCAGGCGTCGGTGGTGATGGCGACGGTGTTGTATCAGGCGGCGATGCGCGAGGGGACGTTCCCGAAACCCGCGCCGCCGAAGCCCGCCGCGAAATAGCCGTCGAGGCTAGCGCTGGGCGCGAACCGCCCAGCGCAACTTCGCCGACGAGGCGCGGCGGTTAGCGAAGGTTTCGTCCTTCGTTGATCGCACCACCTGATCGGCGATCGCCCCATAGATGCCCGCCCGAAGGCCAGCCTGGAAGGCCTTCTTCACCCGGCGATCCTCGCCCGAATGAAACGTCATGATCACCACGCGCCCGCCGGGCGCGAGGCATGGCGGCAGTCCCGCCAGCAACCCTTCGAGGGACGCGAACTCGTCGTTCACCGTTATGCGCAGCGCCTGCAGTGTGCGGCGAACCGACATCTTGACGTCGGCCTTCGGCAGTTCCGGCAGCGCCGCGGTCAAGCCCATTCGCACCAGGCGCGTCAGCGCATGTGTCGTGTCTGGAAGTTCGCGCTTGAGGATGCCGGCGATCACCATGGCATTCGGCTCGTCCGCGTTCGTGGTCAGCAGCGCCGTCAGTGATGCCTCATCGAGCCGCGCGATCAGCTGCGCCGCCGTCTCGCCGTGCGACGGGTCCATCCGCATGTCGAGCGGGCCGACGCCCCTGAAGCTGAAGCCACGCTCAGGACTGTCGTGCTGCATCGACGACACGCCGAGGTCCGCGAGAATCACGTCGGCCGCCTCGACGCCTTCCGCCGCCATCACCGGCGCGAGTGCGGAGAAATTCGCACGATGCGCGACGAACGCGTCGCGGTCGAAACCGGCCACGCGCAGACGTGCTTCGGTGCGCGGCAACTCGATGGGGTCAACATCCAGTGCGATCAGGCGGCCGCCGGGTTGCAGCCGCTCGAGAATCGCCAGTGCATGGCCACCGCCGCCCAATGTGCAATCGATCGCCACCTCGCCGGCAACCGGGCGCAAGTGCTGCAGGACCTCGGCGACCATGATCGGCTGATGGGAATTCGGTGGCGCTGCCATGGACCCTCTAAGGGTATGAGACGGCGCCCGCATGAGCAATGCGGCGCTCCTGCGGGTAACCCTGGCCGTGGTGGCGTTGCTCGAGTGGTTGGTAATGGCGCAAAGGCGCACGCGAAAGGGACGGGGCGGCGCCGCAGGTTAGTGACAGACGTTCAGGCCGCGGTCGAGGACTGCGCCGGTCACGTCCTGGAATTCCCATTCATAGAGCGCCGGCTCAAGCTTGAGCCGCAGCAATCCGTGGTTCGACAACAGCACTTCCGAATTGGCTGCGGTGCGGGCGCGGTTGTAGAGCGGCGCTCCGCCGGTGCCGGCAATGAACAGCCGAATCCCGCGGGCCGGATCGGAACGGCCACTGGCGTCCTGCGGCGCGTGGCGCTCGTACATGTGATCGTGCCCCGACACGACGACGTCGACGCCCTGGGTCACCATCAACTCCCAGATATCGCGCAGTTGCGGATTCGGACCATTGGGACCGGAACTGTCGATGGGGTAGTGCATGACCGCCATGGTGCAGCGGGTGGGGTTAGCCACCAACTCCGCGCGGGTCCACTCGAACTGCGGAGAGTTGCGGCCAATCGGGACCTGCGAGTTGAGCATCAGCACTTGCCACGAGGACGAGCGCACCGCGTGGTAACCGCGACGCGCCGGGCCGGCCCGATCCGCAAAGTACGTGAAGTAACCGTCGGCGCCAGCGGTCACGTAGTCGTGGTTGCCTGGTGACGCCCAGAAGCGCGCACGAAAGCGCCCGAAGTCGGGCTCGAAGCACCGCTGGAACTCAGCCAGGGTGCCACTGGGATACGCAAGATCGCCGGCCAGGAAGATTTCCCCGCCGAGGGCCGCCAAGAGCCTTGAGAGTAACGGCATGGCTGGCGCGCCACACCAACCGGTATCGCCGACGACGTTGACCCAGGTGCCTGACGGCACAGTCGGCGCCGGCGTCGTCGGGGTGGCTGGAGATTGGTTGACCGGGACCTCAATGGGCGTAATGGGCGTGCCGGCCACGGCGGTGGTGGTGGGTGACGGCGAGCTGGGGGAACCACCGCATGCGATGATGCCGATGGCGCACCCCACTAACAGGGTCAGCCCGAGCGTCCTGGCCGTGCGGGTCCACATCGTTTGGTCCAAACTGCGTTGCGGCGAGGATTAAACCTGCCGCCCGAACATGGTCGTCTATATTGTGTACCGTGCCAAACCGCATCGCAACATTTGTAACGGGCGCCCTAACGGCGCTTTTGCTGAGCGTTTCGACCGTACAGGCGCAAACGGCGGATGACCTGTTTGCCAGCCAGACCCTGCAGCGGCTCGACTTGTGGGTGAACTCCGCCGACTGGGAGAAGCTCAGGGTCAATTTCCAGGTCAACACTTACTACCCGGCCGACGTGACCTGGAGCGGCCAGACGGTGCGAAACGTCGGCATTCGCTCCCGCGGCCGCGGGTCGCGCAGCTCCAACAAGCCCGGCTTGCGGGTTGACTTTGACCACTATGCAACCGGCCAGACGTTCCTGGGCCTCAAGTCGTTCGTCCTCGACAACCTGACGCAGGATCCATCGGGCATCCACGAGACCGTGGCTACCGGTTTCTATGCGCGCCTCGGCATCCCGGTGTCACGCGAGATTCATACGCGCCTGTATGTCAACAACGAGTATGCCGGCCTCTATGCGATCGTTGAGGCAGTGGACAAGGATTTGCTGGCGCGCGTGTTCGGGTCGATCGACGGCAACGTGCAGAACGACGGTTACCTCTACGAGTTCAAGTACCAGGATGATTGGCGGTTCGCGAACCTCGGTAGCGGCCTTGAACCGTACAAGCTACGGTTTGAGCCCAAGACCCACGAGACCAAGAGCGACGAGGACCTGTACCGGCCGATTGAATCCCTGGTTCGCCTGGTCAATGACACGCCGGCGGATCGGCTCAAAGAGACTATTGGTGGACTGCTCGACATCCCGGCAGTGATCCGTTACCTGGCGGCGCAGGCCTTCCTGGCAGAGACCGATGGCTTCGTCGGCGGGTACGGGGTCAACAATCTCTATCTCTATCGCCTCGAGGATCAGAACCGCCACACTTTCATTGTGTGGGACGCCGACAATACGTTCTGGGGGCCGGAGTTCTCGCTCGACCTGGCGTGGGCGGGTAATGTCCTGGCCGACAAGCTGATGGCGGTGCCCGAATACCGGGCGCTCTACCTGGCCGAAGTGGCACGCGCGGTGGAACTCGCCGAGGCCGACGGCTGGCTCGATACCGAGATCATCCGGCACGCGCAGCGAATCGACCAGGCGATGAAGGAAGACCCGATGAAGCCCTTCTCGCAGGCGACCTACGAAGGCTCGCTCGGCGTGATGCTGGGGTTTGCGAGGTCCCGCATCACGTTCGTGAAGTGCGAGCTGACGAACGGCATTCTCGCCCTGAGCTGCCGCACGCAATAAAGCGCGAAGGGGTCAGACCCCTAATTCCTACTTCGTCACGGTGACGACGACGTCCTTGGCCGTGTTCAACGCGCCATCGGAGGCCAGGCAACGAATCGTGTAGGTGCCGGCGTCCAGGAAGTTCGCGGACACGGTGTACTTGCCGTCGGCCGGAAGGCCCGGCGCCATCCAGCGCGGTGCCCACGGCGAGTTCGCGCCGGCGCGGGTGTCTTCCCACACCTTCGCCTGGGCCGGCGTAAAGGTCACGCGACCGGCGCCGCGATACACGAAGCACGAGTGACGCAGTCCGGTCTGGCTGCCCACGGTGATCGCTGACGGCGGACGCTGCGTCGCCGGGTCAAACGCCACGGTGCCGCGTGGCGTCGGCGCCGGCGGGGTGGCGTTGCCTGAAGCGCGGCTACGGGCCGCGGCAGTCAAGCGCGCCTCACGAGAGTCGGGACCAAAACGCGGAGCCGGCACGCCGTCATCTTTCGCAAAAGCGATCAGCGTGAGCGGTTGCCCGAGCTGGGCACGGCGATCGCCGCCGTCGAGCGTCAGCGTGGGAGCGACGTTGGCACGAATCGCCGGGCTGCTGATGCCGGCGCCGAGGGCGCCTTGTTCAGACGCCTGCACAAGGTTGTCCACCAAAGAATCTTCGCGCAGGGTGCCGAATGCGCGTTCGGTCTTGCCCTTCGTGGTGAGCGTCCACACCAGTTCCTTCTTGCCCCAGTCTTTCGGCACGCGCACCTTGAAGACGAAACGATTGCGGCGCGGCATGAAGCGCGTGGGCTGGCCCTGGTCGGGGTCGCCGGGCGAGATGGTGTTCTCCGGACCAATGGGAACGTTCGGTTCCTCTTCCCAGTTGCGGTTCATGTAGCCAAACATCATGTTGAACGAGCCATCGTCGTTCTTCTCCCAGCCTTCGAAGGCGGGTGACACGGTCTGGCCGCTGTTGTACGACAGCATCTGGCCGTTGGCGGCCTGGTAGGCGAGAACAATCGTGGCCGCGCCAAGCAGCAGGCGCGCGCGTGCTGATCGAATCATTGCTGGGTCCTCAGTAGTAGTGTCCGGCTTTGGCCGGACCGAAACGGACATTGCGAAGGGGTCAGACCCCTTCGCAAATCCCGGTCGGGGTCAGACCCCTTACTGCTGTGCCGTCGGCTTGGCCGGAGGCGGCGTGACGTTGCAGAGCGGACAGCCGATGACCACATCGGGCCGATTCGCGCCCAGCTTGCGACGGCGTTCGGCCATTTCCTGCTGGAACTCGTCATCGGTCAGCGGCACGGACTGGCCGAGGTCGATAAACATGTTGGCGATCGACCGGTTGCCTGAGCCTTGCCAGTTGCGCGGGTCGGGGATGTTCTTGTTGTTCGGCGTGTTGTCCATGTAGCCGATGATGTGCAGGATGGTGCCGCGCGGCAGGATCGGCGCATGGTCATCGTCGTATTCGTACTGGCGCACCCAGTTGTGGTCGTAGCCGGCGCAGGTCAGGGTCTGGATGTTGATACCCCAGATCGCTTCGAGGCACATGCGCTGGCCGGGCGCGTGCAAGTGCGGTTCGAACGTGGCGATCTTGGTCGGCTGCTGCAACACCATGTAGGCGTGGAGCTGCTGGTTGGCTTCGTTCGGCTTGATGTCGATGTCGAGGCCGTTGCCGAGATTGCGCAGCGTGCTGCGCCGCGCCGGCTTGTAGCCCTTCGGGTGGAAGCGGAAGCCGAACAACAGTTTCGACTTCACGTCGGCGCCACCGGCGTGCAAGTGCGCTGACTGGTAAATGATGCTGGAGTTGGCCTTCAGTAGGCGGCCGGCATTCGGTTCGAACACATCGGCGTTGCGGCCGACTTCGTGCACGGGCCAGCCGACGGCGCCTTCGGAAATCGAGGCATCGACCGGATCGCCGGTGCCGTTGAATTCGGCGGTCGCCCAAATCAGGTGGTGCCACACGTAGCGCTGGCCGACGGTGTCGCGGCCCGCGGCGTCCTTCGCAAAGTTGTTGACCTCGCGAATTTCAACCGACGCGACATAGCGGTCTTCGGTCAGCGGAATCTTGGTCGGCTCGAACTCGCCCCACCAGTCGGGCGTGTTGGCCTTGACGGTGATCTCGGGGCTCTCGACGATCAGGTCGGGTTCGCCGGCGTGCCATGACGCACCGTCCTGAAAAGTCTTGGCGACCGGCATGTCCTTGATGTCGCCGCGCGGCGCGCCGGTGTCGGCCCACTTCGCGATCTTGGCAACTTCCTCGTCGCTGAGCGACGGGTCGTTCTTGTAGTGCTGGATGCCGATGTTCTTCTCGATGTACCAAGGCGGCATCACGCCGGCCTTGTCGCGCAGGCCGGTGCGCTGCTTCATGGAGCGCGCCCAGGGACGCGCGTCCTCATAGGTCAGCAGCGACATGGGCGCCACCTGGCCGGGCCGGTGACAGTTCTGGCAACTGCGCTGCAGGATGGGCACGATATCCCTGGTGAAGGTCACCTCGGGTGCCGCCGGAGCGGCCTGTTGTTCGGCCTGCACCGCGAGCGGCGCCACGACGCCGGCAATCGCCGCACTGAACAGCACGGTGCCAATGGTTAGGCCCCAGCCGAGACTCTTTCCACGCGCCATCACACACTCTCCTTCAAAAGGTCAGAGGTCACAGATTGTAACAGGGGTCAGACCCATCGGAGTCACTGGCTCGGGGCCAGACCCCTAATCAGGGCGGTGCCGTTCCGCTTCGGAACCTGCCCCACTGGTATACGAGTAATTACCTTCAAAGTTGCTGTATTTACAACAGTTACGGCGTTTCAAGACACCACGTATTTGCCGTCCGTGGTCACGTAGACGTCGTGGATGCCGACATAGACGCGCCGGCCGTCCTTGCCGATGGCGAGGTTGTTGGGCCGTCCGCTGAGAGGGATGCGCGCGACGCGCCCGGGCTTGGCGTCTGAAGCTAACTTGGCGCCGGGGCTGCCCGGGATCACCATGGCCATGGCCGCCTCGTAGTTCTGGCGAGTCTGCTCCTCGTTCCACGACGAGCATCGAGGCCTCCCGTGGATTGGTTTAGTCCCCGCGACTGTCCCGCGCGGAGGGAATTTTAGCGCCGTTCGTCGTGCTTCGGATACGATTGGCCTTTTCCAAGGCGGATTCTTCAAGGCGGACCTGTGCATCCTGACCTCCAAGACGCGATTACCTTCCACGAGGCCATCCTCGCCGAAGGCAGCAAGGCCCTAGTTGGTTACGAGAAGCCGAAGATACTGGCCAACCTCGTATTGCTGTCGGAAATTCCGACCACCTACGACAAGAAGGAGCAGCGCCAGGTCAACTCTGGCAACCTCCTCTTGCGAGGCGTGCCGGGCGTCGGCAAGACGTTCTTTGGCGTGATCCTGGCCGCGATCAGCAACGCCAAGTTCGCCCGCATCCAGGGCCGCGCCGACTTGCAGCCGACCGAAGTCGTCGGCTTCCAGATGATCAACCCGGCGACCGGCGTGCTGACCACCGAAATGGGTCCGCTGGCCGAAGCCGAGGTCATCCTGCTGGACGAAATCAACCGCATCCCGCTGAAGTCGCAGAGCGCCTTCCTCGAAGGCCTGCAGGACCGCACCGTGACAGTGGGCAAGACCACCTACGAGTTGCCGGCCTTCAACTTCGCCATCGCCACCATGAACCCGGTGGAGCTCGGCCAGGGCACGTTCCCGCTGTCAGAAGCCGCGACCGACCGCTTCGCGATCATGGTCAACATCGGCTACCTGCCGCCTGAAGAGGAACGCAAGCTTGTCCACTTCGACTTCAAGCAGGTGCGCCTCAACCCGCTGATGCGGAAAGAGCGCATCATCGAGCTGCGCGCCGCCATCACCGAGCACGTCTACCTGCACGAACGGCTCGGCGACTACATCCAGCGCCTCGTCGCCAACACGCGCCCCTACAACGCCGACACCGACTGGCTGCGGCACTCGCCGTCAGAGCTGGTCGAATCGGGCGTCGACCTCGGCGCGTCGCCGCGTGCCATCATCGTGTGGGGCCGCCTCGCCAAGGTGTGGGCGCTGATCGTCCGCCGCCGCGATGAGGTGTATCCGGAAGACATCCAGGATCTCGCGACCTACGTGCTCGGCCATCGCCTCTGGCTCGGCCCGCACGCCGCGAGCCATGGCCTGACCACCGACGCGGTGATCAAGGACGTCATCGAGCGTACGCCTATCCCATGAGAACTCGGGAGCAGGAGGTTGAGCCGCTCATCAACCTGTCGGAAATTACCGAGGTCGAGCTGCTCATCCTCAAGCGGATGCGCGAGTTCACGATCGGCGAACACTCCAGCATGTTCCATGGCACGGGGTTCGATTTCGTGGGCCTGCGCGACTGGCAGGCGGGCGACCGCTTCGAGGCCATCGACTGGGCGCAGTCGTCGCTCAACAACTTCAGCCCGCTGGTCGTCCGCGAGTTCGAGCAGCCGACGACCTCGGGCGTGATCCTGGTCGCCGACCGCTCGGCCTCGACGCGCTGCGGCGCCGACCCGTCGGCCACGGGCGATCGGCGCGGCCTGCAGATCGCCACGCTGATCGCGCGCTCGATCGCCACCATCGGCATGTCGGCGGTGTTCTTCCAGGATTCGATTGGCCTGGTGACCTTCGACGAGGGGTTCCACACGCTGGGCGCCGTGCGCCCGCGCATTGGCAAGGGCCAGGTGATTCACTGCCTCGAGGCCTACCAGGATGGTCACGGCCTGCAGGATCTGAACAACTCGGGCAGCCTGAGCGCAACGCTGACCGGGTTTTCGCGCAAGACGTCGATGATGCCGGTGATCTCCGACTTCCTGTTCGATGGTGCGCCGGCGTTCTTGAAGGAGCTATCGCAGGTCGACAACGTCCACGACGTGTTCATCATGATGGTGGACGCCTCGTTCGCCTTCGAACTGCCGCGCGTCTCGGCCGGCTGGGTTGAGGTCTACGACGTGGAAACCGGCAACACCCGGATGATGTCGCGCCGCGAGTTGAGCCGGCAGAGCGAACGCATCCGGGCGTGGCAGGACGATATTTCCCGGCAGGCCAAGGCCCTGGACCTCGACGTGGTCCGCCTCGGCATTGACCAGGTGAAGTTTGACGTTGCGCTTATTGAATGGGTTGCCGAGCGGCGCCTCCGGCGGCGCAAGTAAGAAGTGAAAAGTACGAAGTGAGAAGTCGATAACGACATGACCAAAATCATTCTCCGCGTTGCCCTGTTACTCCTCGTTTCGGCTTCGTCCGCCTTCGCGCAGACCGGCACCGACCTGGTCGAGGTCGAGCCCATCAAGTGCTGGTGGCGGACCTCGACGACCGCCGTGCGCACCGGCGAGTCGTTCGACCTGCGGCTGACCTGCGCCGTGGTCGAGACCGAGGCCGCCAAGGTGGTTGCCGACCTGTCGAAGCTCGACCCGACCGTGGTCCAGTTGCCGCCGTTCGAAGTGCTGGGCGGCACGCACGCCGGCGATCTGGTGACGGTCGGCAAGCGCTTCTTCCAGTACGACTACCGCCTGCGGCTGATTGCCGAAGACGCGTTTGGCGCCGACGTCGCGGTGCCGCCGCTCGAGGTGACCTACAGCATTGAGAGCAAGGTGGCCGGCGGCGAGTCGGTGAAGGGCCGCGAAGCCAGCTATGTCCTGCCTCCTGCTTCGGTGAAACTGATCTCGGTGGTGCCCGACGACACTTCCGATATCCGCGAGGCTCCGGCCGAAGCCTTTGCGACGATTGAAGCCCGCGATTCGCGGGCGGCGCTGTTCCAGACTGCCGCCGGCGTGCTGTTCGCACTGGCCGGTGTCGTGGTCGTGGTGATCTTGATCGGCCTGTTGCGGAGCAAGACCAAGTCCACGTCCGCCACCCTCGCTCACCTCGGCCCGCGAGCCATCCTGCGCAAGGTCGCC
>CAMBHC010000006.1 GCA_945866285.1 Candidatus Sulfopaludibacter sp. SbA3
CGAGGGCGGCGAATCGATGATGATGAAGTCGAATTGATCGCGCAGTGGGTCGAGCAGGCGCTGCAACCGCCGTTCGCGATCTTCAAAGGCGATCAATTCGATCTCGGCGCCGGCGAGTTCGCGGTTGGCCGGAATCAGGGAGAGGCGCTCGACACTGGTCGACAGAATGAAACTCTGCGGCGTTTCGCCGTTAGATGCAGTCAGCGCCTCGTAAACTGTACCGCCCTCGGCGCGCTCGCCCTTGCGGCCGATGCCGCTCGTGGCGTTGCCCTGCGGGTCGCAATCAACAAGCAGCACGGTGCGCCCGGCGATGGCGAGTGCCGCTGCCAGGTTGATCGCCGTGGTAGTTTTGCCGACGCCGCCTTTTTGATTAGTGACGGCGATGATTTTAGCCATTATTGGTTGTGTGACCTATATAGCTTATTTGCTTGGGTCGGAAATAGAGATTACCACTCAAACGCGCGTCTTGCTTAGAACCACCAGCTTGCTATGCAAGGTATCGACGAGTGGGTAGCTCGCCATCCACGCGAGTGGTGGCGGTGGTTCGGTTTCCACGGTGCTCGTCCCCGACCCACGGAAGAGAAAGATCTTGCCGCCTGGTTTGAGAAAAGCCTGGAGCGTGAGGAGCGTCCTGGTTTCGATCCGGACGGCTCGAACCGAGACGAGGTCGAGCGACTCGTGCAGTTCTGGTCGTGGCAGCAGTTCTTCGAATCGCGCCGTTTCTACTTCAGCATCGCGAAGGGCCAGGGTTCGGACCGCCTCCCTGAGGAACACGGCTTTCCGCGTTTTCACTTCCACCATGCGCACGTGGAGGTTGGGACTGGCGAGCTTGAGGGGAATGGCGGGTGAGCCGCCGCCGGAGCCGGCATCAAGTAGGGTTCTCGCGTTCTCAGGCACGTAGCGGGCCGAGACCACCGGCTCGATTAAGAGGCGATCGATGGCCTCGTCTTCACCGGCCGGGGTCAGTCGGAAGGCCGTGAGATTGATCTTGGCGTTCCACTTGGTGAGGAGTTGGTAGTACGCCTCGAGGCCGTCAACAAGAGCCGGCTCGAGAGAAATATCCGCTGCCTTCGCCCGGCGGTTTAGCCGTTCCCTGAATTCCCTACTCGACACAACCGAGAGTATTAGCCACAGAGGGCACGGCGGACACAGGTAATTTCTTCTGAGATGCAGTTTGCCACGATGACTGAATTCCTAAAAACGGTTTAGATAGGCACCGACGACGGCGACGGCGGCTGGGGTGACACCTGGGATGCGCTGTGCCTGACCAAGGGTTTCAGGGCGGGTCTCGGAGAAGCGCTGGACCATTTCCCTCGACAAGCCAGGAACTCGTTGGAACGGGAATGCCTCTGGGATACGCCGGCGCTCGTCATGCTGGGCGCGGTTGACGGCCTGTTGTTGGCGCAGCAAGTAGCCTTCGTATTTGACCGTGGTCTCAACAGACGACACGTCGAGCAGGTAGTCTCGGGGGACCGTTTCCATTGCCACGTCTCCGCTGGCCATCAGGCCGGTCAGGGTTTGTTCCGGACGCCTGAGCGCCTGAGCTGCCGTCACCCTGGCTCCGCCCTCGACCCTTACCCAACTTCGCTGCAGGTGCTCCACGTTCAGCTCATACCGTGTCTGTCGCGCCGCAAACCGCTCCCAGCGCTCATCATCAACCAGCCCGAGGCCACGTCCCTTCGGCGTGAGCCTGAGGTCGGCGTTGTCGGTGCGTAGAAGGAGGCGGTATTCGGCCCTGGAGGTGAACATCCGATAGGGCTCGAGACATCCTTTGGTAACTAGGTCGTCGACCATGATGCCAAGGTACGCCTCGTTCCGGCCGAGGACCACGGGGGGCCGCCCGGTTACCGACTGCGACGCGTTGATGCCGGCTAGAAGGCCTTGCCCGGCTGCCTCTTCGTATCCGGAAGTTCCGTTGATTTGCCCGGCGAAAAACAGCCCTGGCACCCGGTGCGTTTCCAGCGACGAACGAAGCTCCGTCGGTTGGACGAAGTCGTACTCCACTGCATAGCCTGGACGGAGCATCTCGGCCAACTCGAGACCCGGCAGCGCACGGACCAGATCTCGCTGTGTCTCGGCTGGGAGGCTCATCGAGAAGCCGTTGACGTAGATTTCCTCGACGTCCAAGCCCTCTGGCTCGAGGTAAATCTGGTGGCGCTCCCGATCCGGAAACCGCATCACCTTGTCTTCGAGCGACGGGCAATAGCGGGGACCGATCCCGGCGATCTGGCCGTTGTAGAGCGGCGAGTCGTTGATGTGGGCCCGAACCAGTTCGTGGACCCGGTCGGTAGTGTGGAGCAGGTGGCAAACCGCTGTGTTTACCGGCGAATGGGTGGCGGTGAACGAGAACGGGACCGGGGCGGTGTCGCCATGTTCCACGTGGAACACGCCAGATTTCACGCCTCCAGCAAAATCGATGGACTTCCGGGCAAGCCTCGGGGGGGTCCCCGTCTTGAGCCGGCCCCAGCGCACGCCAAGGTCCTTGATCGATTCCGCCAAGTCTCTCGACGGCGGTTCGTCCGCTCGTCCAGCTGGACGTTGGTCCCGTCCGACGTGCACCAGGCCATTCAGAAATGTCCCGGTAGTGATGACCAACGCCCGGCAACGGAAGACCGTTCCATCCTCAAGCGCCAGCCCCGCAACACAGCCGCCATCGAGAACAATCCGGCCAGCCCTGCCGATGATCCAGTGAATATTTGGCTCGGCTTCGAGCGCCGCACGAACCCACGCCGAATATCGCGGCTTGTCGGCCTGCGCCCGAGGCGACCACACCGCCGGCCCGCGGCTTCGGTTGAGAAGCTTGAATTGAATGCCTGTAGCGTCGATTGCGCGGCCCATCAATCCGCCCATCGCATCGATTTCTCGAACCAGATGTCCCTTGGCTGTCCCGCCCACGGCGGGATTACAGGGCATGTGCGCGACGGTTTCTCGACTGAGCGTGCACAAACCCACGCTCCGCCCCAGGCGCGCCGCCGCCCACGCCGCCTCGACACCGGCATGCCCGGAGCCGATGACGATTACATCTAATTCACTTATCATTTCTATCTAAAGCATAACCATTGTGCGCTATTGTCGCAGACACCATATTCTCACGGCCCGCGTTGAACGCTCTGAGCCGCGGCGCACGGGCGGTATGGCCCTCCGTTCGCTCACCCTCGCCGGTCAAATCTCCCTCGGCGCATTAAGCGCAGGGCGAAGCACCAGTGCTAAGCAGACGCCTGCGTAGCCTCCGGTCGATCTGTCGGTAAGTAATCTTCATCGGCGTCGGTCGAACGCTCACTTCGTGCCACACCGCCCGTGCACCGCGGCAAATCGCGCAGCGGACGCTCGTCGTTCGCTGGAGCGCGAGCGTAGCCGGCGGGAGCCGGGGCGACCGATCTCTGTTTGGACCAATGGGAACCAACAGCGCCCCGGCGAGCAGGTTACTTACAGACAACTCGTAGCGAGCGCTCCACCAAAGGCAGGCCGAGCTGCGAGTTGACAGCCGTTGCGAAGCGAGCGCGGAAGCGACCGACGAGCGGCCGGTGCGGAAGCCGCGGATGCTCGCAGCGCACGGGCAGGTCCAAAGACCCGCCTCTACTTGCCGATGCAGAACGTCGCGAAGATGTGATGGAGCAGATCGTCGCTCGTGCGGCGACCGGTGATCTCCTGCAGCGCATGCCCCGCTTCCTGGAGATCGAGCAGCGGAAACTCCTCGGACACTTCGTCGGCCAGTGCCCCCGTGGCCGACAGCAGCGCCGCGCGGGCGCGCTCGAGGAGAACGGCGTGGCGGACGTTCGTGACCGCCGGCTGATCACGCTGGTCGGAGCCGTCAGAGGTGAGCTCGCTCGCGATCGCCGCAATCAGACCGTCAAGGCCGGCGCCGGTCCGGGCGGAGATCGCCACACCGGCTTCGGCGATGACCGTCGGTAGGTCCGACTTGTTCAACACCACGACACGCGGTTGCGATTCGGTCTCGGCGAGGATGCCGCGATCCTCGGCCGTCATCTCACGCGAGCGGTCCAGCACGACCAGCACCAGGTCGGCAACCCGCAGGGTTTCGCGCGTGCGGCTCACGCCCTGCTGCTCCACTACGTCGGCCGTTTCACGCACACCAGCCGTGTCGATCAGCGCCAGCGACAGACCGCCGATATCCGCTCGCTCCGTCAGTATGTCGCGGGTCGTGCCGGGAATGGCCGTGACAATGGCGCGGTTGGCATTCAACAGGGCGTTGAACAGGCTCGACTTGCCGACATTCGGCGCTCCGACAATCGCCACTTGCGCGCCTTCGCGAACCAGGCGCCCACGCGCCGACTGGGCCAGCAACTCCTCGATGCGCTCGGTCACCGACGCCAGCGCCGTCCTGGCCTCGGCCGCGCCCACGAAGTGGTAGCCCTCATCCGGAAAATCCAGCGATGCCTCGAGCTTCGCGATCACATCGAACAGGTCGCCCTCAATGCGGCCGATCGCGCCGGTGAGCGTGCCCTCGAGCTGGTCAAATGCAGCCCGCGCCTGAAGGGGTGTGACGGCATCGATCAAGTCGGCGACGGCCTCAGCCTGCACGAGGTCGACCTTGCCGTTCAGGAAGGCGCGAAGGGTGAACTCGCCAGGCTCCGCCAGTCGCGCGCCGGCATCGATGGCTCGACGCAAGATGGCGGAAAGAACGACCGGGCTACCGTGCGCGGAAACCTCGGCAACGTTTTCGCCCGTGTACGACGAAGGCGCCGGGAAGAAAGTCACGACGACTTGGTCCCCGGTCCGGCTGATGCCGGACGCCACATCCAGCTTGGCGAAGGTCGCGTGACGGGCTTTGAAGGGTTTGTTGCGGCCGACCAGTTCGCCGGCTACTCGACCGGCGTCTGGGCCGCTAATCCGGATAACACCAAGGCCGCCGCGACCCGCCGGAGTGGCGATGGCGACGATGGTGTCTGAAGTGGAGAACACTACTTGATGGAGATGATCACCGTCTTCTCAAAGGCGTCGCCGATGCTTTCCGACGTCACCTTCTCAACCTCGGCCACCGCCAGGTGGACGATGCGGCGTTCATAGGGGTTAAGCGGACCGATCTCCTGCGCCAGGCCGCTGTCCTTGGCCTTGCCGGCCAGGAACAACGCCATTTGCTTCAGTTCATCGTCCTTGCCCTTGCGGTAGCCCATGCAGTCCACGACCAGCCGACGGCCTTCGGCCGCCTCGTGCCGGTAGATGGCAGCCACGATGTGCTGCAGCGCGGCGAGCCCTTCACCCTGCTTGCGGGTCAGCACGTTGCCGTCTTCACCGTTCAGGTTGATGCGCACGCCATCGGGCATCTCTTCGGCCGACGCTTCGAGATCAAGGTCCATCGCATCGACGACCTTCTGAACGAATCCGGTGATATCTGCTGTCGCCATAGTTACCCCTATCGGTCTGCCCTGCCATAGCTCGCTCTTCAGAGCGACGGCGGCCCTATTTTGCAATGCGCCTTGCCGGCGCGCCAATCAAATAGTTGGTCGCGTACTGCTGTCCGATGGTCCACACCGTGCTGACCAGCCAGTAAATCACCAGGCCGCTCGGGAACGACAGTGACATGAAGCTGAACATGATCGGCATGAACATCATGATCTTCTGCTGTGCCGGGTCGGCCGTGGTCGGCGTCATCTTGGTCTGCCAGAACTGCGCCACGCCCATCAGGATCGGCGTGACGAAGTACGGGTCCGGGGCCGATAGGTTGGTGATCCACGCAAAGAAGTCCGCGCCGCGGATTTCGATGGCCACCGACAGCATGGCGTAGAACGCAAACAGGAACGGCATGGTCAGCAGCATCGGCACGCAGCCGCTGGCCGGGTTCACACCCTTGGTCTTGTACAGTTCCATGACCTCGGTGTTCATCTTCTGCCGCTCGGGGTCGGTGACCTTGTACTTGGCGTAGCGATCCTGGATCGCCTTCATTTGCGGCTGCAGTTCCTGCATCTTCTTCATCGACACCACACTCTTGTGGCGGAGCGGGAACATCGCGAGGTTGATCAGGATGGTCAGGACAACGATCGACCAACCCCAGTTGCCGACGAAGCCGTGCACCCATTTAAGGGCGCCCAGCAGCGGCACGGCCAGCAACGAGAACATGCCGAAGTGAATCGAACGCGTGAGCTCGCTGTCGATGGCCTTCAGGTCATCCAATGACTTGGGCCCAAAGAAAAACTGGGACTTCTCTGGCGGCGCCTGGAAGCGCACCGAGTACGTCATGTAAGTCGCGAACCGCGTTGGCTCGTTCGGCACCGGCACGTTGACCGGCGCGTAGTCGATGCGGAACGGCACCGGCGACTGGTGGTTCAGCAGCAGCGAGGCGAAGTAATGGTCCGAGGTGCCGGCGTAGCGGAACGTCCCTTCCTGCGAACCGGCCTCCGTCGGCGCCACGCGTTCGACCGCGCCGTCCTTGTAGATCATCGGTTGCGCCGGGACAACGCTGTTCGGCGAGAAGAACGATGACGGCGGGCGGCTCGCGATTTCGTCGCCGAGGCCGGGGCCCCAGTGAATGACGGGGTTCAGGGCCGCCTGCCCCAGCTGCACCACGGCGCTGAAGGTGACGAGATAGCCCTTGGGCTCGATCACAAACGTCTTGGTCACGCTCAGTCCATCGGAGGCCGAGAGCTCAAACGTGATCGTCTGGGCCGACGTGGTGGCGTCGATGCTGTCCGCCGCGGCCACGACGCGATAGAGGCTGTTGTTGATCCGATTGGTGACCGCCGCATCATCCACCACCAGCGTGAACGGCTTCACGACATCGTCGCCAATACCCTGCGGCACCAGGTCGAGCGGGGTCCCGGGTTCGTTGCGGTAGTCCTTCAACACCCAGTGCAAGAGTCGGCCGCCACGATTGCTGAACGTGGCACGGACGGTGGTTGTCTCGACCACGATCTCGCGGGCCGCGGTTTCACCCACGGTGACAGTCGGAATCGAGGGCGTGGCGTTGCCAGCCGGCACGACCGGGGCCATGCCAACAGCCGCCGGCTGAGGCGCGGCGGCAAGAGCCGCGGGAGCTGACTGATTGGACGATTGGGTTAGGGCCGCCATGCTTCCCGGTGCCGGGGTAGCCGTTCCGGAGGCTTGCCCCGCCGTAGCTCCACTCAGGGATTCAGGTGGCGCGGAAGGGGGCATGACAAAGCGCTGAAACAGGAACAGCACCAGGAATGACAGCGTGATGGCGATGAGGACTCTACGTTCCATGGGGACTTCGATGATCTCGTGATCTTATAGGTCTGGTGATTGGATGATTTAAGAGTGTGGAACCGGATCGTAACCGTGACCGCCGAACGGATGACACCGGCACAGCCGCTTGGTGCCGAGCCAGCCGCCGTGAATGACACCGTGGCGCGTGATCGATTCGCTCATGTAGTCGGCGCAGCCAGGCATATAGCGGCAACTGCCGGCAAACAATGGCGAGAGCACTATCTTGTACACGCGGACCAAGGCGAGCGCGGTTCGCGCCGCCCTACTCAACGGGGCTTCCTCGCGAGAAGGGACTGGAACTCGGCTTCCACGCGAGCATAGGGTGCCGCGATCATTTCACGACGGGGAACCACGACCACATCGATCGCGCCTTCCGGTTTGTGATGACGGAACAGTACGCGGGCGAGCCGCTTGGCCCGGTTGCGCTCGACCGCCGCGCCCATCTTTCTGGTCGCGGCAATCCCAAGGCGAGCCGGTCCAGCCCCGCGATCCATCGTGAACATGGTCATGAGGCGGCCAGACCGCTTGAAACCTGTCTTGTAGATGAGTTCGAAGTCGGCCCGCTTCCGAACGTGTTCAGATTTTCGGAAAGCGGGCATGGGGATCGGCCCAGACGGGTCTAAAGACCCGCCTCTACTTCTCGTCGGAAACCGTGAGCCGCTTGCGGCCCTTGGCGCGGCGGCGCTTTATAACCTGCCGGCCGTCCTTGGTTGCCATACGAACCAGGAAGCCATGCGTTTTCGCGCGGCGCCGGGTATTTGGTTGAAACGTACGCTTGCCCTTTTTAGATCTCGCCATATTCTCCTCGGTCGAACCTGCGATTATGTTCCGCTAACTCATCCCCTGTAAAGGCCGTTCGACATGCTAGAGTTAGCGTCCCTCGGTTGCCGCCTCTGGAAGATTTCCACACCTGTGGAAAAGCTTGTGGAAAAGCCCGAGGCTCCGTAACAATAAGTCCTTTATAATCAAGTTTTTGTAGTGATGCCGAGCGCGACGATTTGGGACCAGGTCCTCAGCCGGATTGAAGATCAGGTCGGCCGGCATAGCTTCTCGACCTGGTTCAAGCCAACCTCCCTCTTATCGGACGATGGCCAGACTCTTTCCATCCGCGTCCCGAACCTTTTGTTCGTGGAATGGCTGCCCAAGCACTATTCGGTCGTACTGGCTGAGGCCGTGCGCGAGGCAGGTCGCCCAGACGCCAAACTGGTGTTCGTGCCCGACGCTGCGGCTGGCGCCCGCCGAGGGGTAGAGGCGGCGCGCGGAAGCGAAGGCCCAGACGGGCCGCGCTCGGCCGAGACGCCAGCGCCGCATGTGACGGTGACAAACAACGAACCGGAACCGTTCCGGGCCGGCGGCCTGATCCCCCGCTACACCTTCGACACCTTTATCGTCGGGCCGTCGAACCAGTTTGCTCATGCGGCCTGCCGGGCGGTGGCGGAAACGCCGTCCCGGTCGTATAACCCGCTGTTCATCTATGGCGGTGTTGGCCTGGGCAAGACGCACTTGATGCACGCGATTGGCCACTACGTGGTCCAGCATCATCCCGGGCTCGTGCTCACTTATATCTCGTCCGAGCGCTTCATGAACGAGATGATTAACGCCGTGCGGTTCGATCGCATCCTGGACTTTCGTTCGCGGTATCGCAGTGTTGACGTCCTGTTGGTGGATGACATTCAGTTTGTCTCTGGCAAGGAAGGCACACAGAACGAGTTTTTCCACACGTTCAACGCGTTGCACGATGCGCAGAAGCAAATCGTCATCAGCAGCGACCGGCCGCCCCACGAAATACCCGCTCTCGAAGAGCGCCTGCGTTCGCGATTCGAGTGGGGGTTGATCGCCGACATCCAGTCGCCGGATCTCGAGACGAAGGTCGCCATCTTGAAGAAGAAGGCCGAGGGCGAAGCGCTGCAGTTGCCCGACCACGTGGCTATGTATATGGCGACGCGCATCAAGTCCAACATCCGCGAACTCGAAGGCTCGTTGATCCGACTGATCGCTTACGCCTCGCTGACCGGCAAGCAATTGACGATTGAGCTCGCGCAAGACGTGCTGCGTAATGTCCTTGATCATGATGAGAAGGCCGTCACGATCGAGCAGATTCAGAAGTTCGTCGCCGACTACTACCAGATGAAGCCGGCAGAGATTCGATCGCGTAATAACTCTAAGTCGGTGGCCATGCCGCGCCAGGTCGCAATGTATCTCTGTAAGGCGTTGACGCACGCGTCGTTACCTGAAATTGGCCGAAGTTTCGGCGGCAAACACCACTCGACAGTGATCCACTCGGTCAAGAAGATCGAGGAATTACGCAAGAACAACCCGGAATTCGATCATCAGGTGAAGAACCTGCTGGACCAGTTCAAGTAGCGCCAGAAGGGCGGAACTTTAGTTCCGCCGGACCGTCCACAGGCTCAAATGTGCATGGTTTGTGGAAGGCTGCGGATTGGGCGAAAGCCCCCTGTTGCCGTGTCCGGCACCCCGCACGTTATCCACAGAAATATTCACAGTTTAAATATTTGACTAATAAGGGTTTACGGCCGCTGGAAATTTAATAGACAGCACCTACTTCCTGTATACTTTATTGTCTTCGCCTATTCTTTAATTCTAAGAAGGTAGCCGCGCTATGGAACTGGTCGCCAGGAAAGTCGATCTTGTGCGGGAACTGCAATTCTTCCAACAGATCGTCGAGCGCAAGAACACAATTCCGATTCTGGCGAACGTCCTGCTGGAAGCGACAGGCAACGAGGTGTCGTTGCTCGCGACCGACCTCGAAGTTGCCTTACGCAGCCGCTGTGAGGCTGTAGTGGCCAACCCTGGCGCGGTCACGCTGCCGGCCAAGAAGTTCTACGAAGTAGTGCGTTCGTTGCCTGATGGCGACGTGAGCATCGAAACCGACAAGGGCGGCACCACGGTTAAGGTGTCGGGCGGCCAGTTCAGCTCGAAAATGCCGACGCTGCCGCGCGAAGACTTCCCCAGCCTGCCTGAAGCCGGTGGCGGCGCGAAGGCCACCATCAAGGGTAAGTCCCTGAAGCAGATGGTGGAACTTACACAATTTGCCATCACGGGCGAAGATACGCGCTACTACTTGAACGGCGCCCAGTTTGTCCTGCGGCCCGATAGCATGACATTCGTGGCCACCGATGGTCACCGACTGGCCCTGGTTAACGTTAACCACGAAGGCACCAAGGGCGACGAAATCAAGGCCATCCTGCCGCGCAAGACGCTGGCGGAACTGGGTCGGCTGCTTGGCGACAGCGAAGTCGAAGTCAAGTACGAGCGTGGCGAGAATCACTTGTTCTTTGAAATAGGCCCGCGCCTGCTGATCTCGCGCATGATCGACGGGCAGTTCCCCGCCTACGAAAAAGTGATTCCCAAGGGTAACGACAAGCACGTCGAGTTCGAACGCGATCGCTTGACGCAGGCCGTGAAGCGCGTCGCCATCCTGTCGAACGAACGGTCGCGCGCGGTCAAGATGATTCTCGACAAGGGCAAGGTCGAGGTGACGTCGAGCAGTCCCGAGTTTGGCGAGGCGCGCGAGCCGATCGCCATCGAATACAACGGGCCCCAGCTCACCATCTGTTTCAACGCGCAGTATGTCCTCGACTTCCTGGGCGTAGTCGAGACGGAAATTGTGGCGCTCGAGCTCAAGGACGAAGTGAGCCAGGCGGTGATGAAGCCCGTTGGCGCCGACGGCTACGACTACACCTACGTCATCATGCCGATGCGCGTTTGATACGTAGAGGCGCGGCTTTCGACGCGCCTGGCAGGCGGGACTGAAGTCCCGCTTCTACGAAGAAAAACACGAACCCATAAATGTCGCAAACGGATCAACCAGAGAATCAGGCCGGTCTCGGCGGCGCCAACGGCAACGAGAGCAACGGCAACGCCGGCTACGGCGCCGAAAGCATCAAGGTCCTCGAAGGCCTTGAGGCAGTTCGCAAGCGCCCGGCGATGTACATCGGTTCAACCGGGCCGGCCGGTTTACATCACCTCGTCTACGAAATTGTCGATAACTCGATTGACGAAGCCCTCGCCGGGTACTGCACTGAAGTAAACGTCACGATTCACCTCGATAACTCGATCACGGTCATCGACAACGGCCGCGGCATTCCCACCGACATGCACGAGAGCGGTCGCCCGGCGGCCGAAATCGCGCTGACCGTGTTGCACGCCGGCGGCAAGTTCGACAACAGCAGTTACAAGGTCTCTGGCGGCCTGCACGGCGTTGGCGTCTCGGTGGTGAACGCGCTGTCTGAGCGGCTTGAACTGGAAATCTGGCGCAACAACCAGACCCACCAGCAGAGTTACGAACGCGGCAAGCCGATGAACGACCTGGTGGTGACCGGCACCACGCAACGCCGCGGCACGAAGGTCACGTTCAAGCCAGACGCGCAAATTTTCGAGATCACCGAATACAGCTTCGATACACTCGCCCAGCGCCTGCGCGAACTGGCGTTTCTGAATGCTGGCCTCGTTGTCACGCTCGAGGATGACCGCGATAGCGGCAAGAACCACCGTTTCCACTACGACGGCGGCATCATGTCGTTCGTCGAGCACTTGAACAAGAACAAGGGCGTGATCAACGAGAAGGTCGTGTTCATGCACGGCGTTCGTGAAGGCATCGACGCCGAGATCGCGCTGCAGTGGAACGACGGCTACAACCCGGTTGAGTTCTCGTTCGCCAACAACATCAACACGCACGAAGGCGGCACACACCTCTCGGGCTTCCGCGCGGCGCTCACCCGCACCGTGAATGCCTACGCCAATGCCCACAACCTGGTCAGGGACCTGAAGGACGCAACCATTAGCGGTGACGACATCCGCGAAGGGATGACCGCGGTCATCAGCGTCAAGATTCCGAACCCGCAGTTCGAAGGCCAGACCAAGACCAAGCTCGGCAACACCGAAGTCAAGGGCATCGTCGAAGCAATCGTTAACGACAAGCTGGGCGCGTTCCTCGAAGAGAACCCGGCGATCGCGAAGAAGATTGTCCAGAAGACGGTCGACGCCGCCCGGGCCCGCGATGCGGCCCGCAAGGCGCGCGACCTGGTGCGCCGCAAGGGCGCGCTCGATGGCTTGTCGCTGCCGGGGAAGCTCGCCGACTGCCAGGAACGCGATCCCGCTCAGGCCGAGATCTACATCGTCGAAGGCGAGTCGGCCGGTGGCTCAGCCAAGCAGGGCCGCGATCGTCGCTTCCAGGCCATTCTGCCGATCAAGGGCAAGATCCTGAACGTCGAGCGCGCGCGGCTCGACCGCATGCTGAGCTCCGACGAAATCAAGACAATGATCGCGGCGCTCGGCTGCGGCATCGGCACCGACGATTTTGACATCGACAAGCTGCGCTACCACCGCGTCATCATCATGACCGACGCCGATGTCGACGGGTCGCACATCCGCACGTTGCTGTTGACGTTCTTTTACCGCCAGATGCCGATGCTGGTGGACCGCGGCCACATCTACATTGCGCAACCGCCGCTGTTTCGCGCCAAGCGCGGCAAGTCGGAAACATTCATCAAGGACGAGCGCGCCCTCGAGACGTTCCTGGTGCATCGCGCCGTTGAATCGCGTGCGGTCCGCTCGGCCGACGGCACGGACTATACCGGCGCCGACCTCGAGAAGCTGCTGCACGGCATCATCGCTTACCGCAACGTGCTGTCGACCGTTGAACGCCGCGGCCACGCCCGTGACGTCGTCGAAGCGCTGCTCGACCGGAGCGCCCGCGACCGCGGATTCTTCGAGCAACAAGAGGGTCTGCAGGGCCTGGCCGACCAGGTCACGACACCCACTCGCGATGTCACGCTCGAACGTGACGAAGAACACAACACGTGGAACCTGCGGATCGACGACCGCGCCACCGGCTATTCGCGCATCGACACGATTGGCTACGAGTTCGTGACCGGGGGCGAGTACCGCACGCTGGCCGCGAGTTACGCGGAGATCAAGGACGTGGTTCGCGCCATGCGCGCGGCGCCGGTCGAAGTGCGCGTGATCGCCGGAGGAAAAGTCGAAGAGGTTGAAGAAACCGAACCGGCCGACGAGGGTCTCACGGCCGACGAAAAGGATGCCCTTAGCGCAATCGGGTTGGCGCCTGGCGCAACGCCCGCACCGGCCCCAGCCGCCAAGGGAGGGCCCGTCGCCATTCGCTCGGTCGACGAGTTCATCGAGCACTTCATCGCGCTCGGCCGCAAGGGCGTGGCCATCAACCGCTACAAGGGTCTCGGCGAAATGAATCCCGAAACCCTGTGGAGCACGACGATGAACCCGGAGATTCGGTCGCTGCTGCAGGTGCGCGCCGAGGACCATACCGAAGCCGATTCGATGTTCACGACGCTGATGGGCGACCAGGTGGAGCCACGGCGCAAGTTCATCGAAGACAACGCACTCGACGTCAAGAACCTCGACATCTAAGCATCCATGTCCCAGAACGAGCAGAACCGTACACCCGTCAATATCGAAGACGAGATGAAGCGCTCGTACCTGGATTACGCCATGAGCGTAATCATCGGGCGCGCGCTGCCAGACGTCCGCGACGGCCTCAAGCCGGCGCATCGCCGCGTGTTGTATGCGATGAGCCAGATGGGCCTCGCCTCGAACCGCGCCTATCGCAAGTGCGCGAAGGTCATCGGCGAAGTCATCGGTAATTACCACCCGCATGGTGACCAGCCGGCGTACGACACGCTGGTGCGTCTCGCGCAGGACTTCAACATGCGCAAGCCCCTGATCGACGGCCAGGGTAACTTCGGGTCGGTTGACGGCGACCCACCCGCCGCGTATCGCTACACCGAAGCCCGCCTCGAGTCGCTGGCCGAGAGCCTGATGCAGGATCTCGACAAGGACACGGTCGACTACGTCCCAAACTTCGACGAGACGACGACCGAGCCGACGGTGTTTCCCGCCACCTATCCGAACCTGCTGGTCAATGGCTCGACGGGTATCGCGGTCGGCATGGCCACCAACATCCCGCCCCACAACCTGGGCGAGGTGATCGACGGCGTCATCTGGATCATCGAGAACACGCTGCTCGGCGGCGCGGAAGTATCGCGCGACCAAAAGCTCAAGGAACTGATCCGCATCATTCCCGGTCCCGACTTCCCGACCGGTGGCACCATTGTCGGCAAGCGCGGCATCCACGAGGCCTATCTCACGGGTCGCGGCTCCATCCAGGTGCGCGCCAAGACCGAGATCGAAACCACCAAGAAGGGTGATCGCCAGCAGATCATCGTTCACGAGATCCCGTACCAGCTGAACAAGACGCGCCTCCTCGAGCGGATCGCTGAATTGGTACGCGACAAGGCGCTCGAAGGCATCTCGGACCTGCGCGACGAATCCGACCGCGACGGCATGCGGATCGTGATCGAACTGAAGCGCGGCGAGATTGGCGAGGTGGTGCTGAACAACCTCTACAAGCAGACGCAACTGCAGCAGTCGTTCGGCATCATCACGCTGGCGATTGTGGCGGGCCGGCCGAAGGTCCTCAACCTGCTCGAAGTGATCGAGCTCTTCATTGATTTCCGTCGCGAGGTCGTCCGCCGGCGCATCGAGTTCGAGCTGCGCAAGGCCGAGGCGCGCGCGCACATTCTCGACGGCCTGAAGATCGCCCTCGATCACCTCGACGCGGTGATCAAGCTGATCCGCGGTTCCAAGAACCCACCCGAAGCCAAGTCCGGATTGGTCGAACAGTTCGGCCTGTCGGACATCCAGGCCCAGGCCATTCTCGACATGCAGCTGCAGCGCCTCACCGGCCTGGAGCGCGACAAGATCCTGGGCGAACTGGCCGAGCTGACGGCATTGATCGCCAAACTGAAGAACATCCTGGCCAACCAGCCGCTGCTGCTGCAAATCATTCTCGACGAGCTGCGCGCGGTGAAGGCAAAGTTCGCTGATCCGCGCCGGACGATGCTGATCGACGACGAGAGCGAAATCAGCATGATGGACCTGATCGCTGACGAAGACGTCGCGATCTCGGTCACAGATACCGGCTACATCAAGCGGACGCCGATCACCACGTATCGCACGCAGAACCGCGGCGGCAAGGGCCGCATCGGCATGCGCAAGCGTGACGAGGACGTGGTCAACCACCTGTTCGTGGCCTCGACCCACTCGTTCCTCGTGGTGTTCTCGGATCGCGGCCGCGCGTATTGGCTGAAGGTCTACGCAATCCCAGACGTCGGCGCCGACGGCAAGGGCAAGTCGGTGGCGAACCTGGTGCAGATGGAAGCCGGCGAGAAGATCGCCGCCATGCTGGCGATCAAGGAATTCGACGATACCCACTTCATCGTGATGGGTACCCGCAAGGGCACCATCAAGAAGACCGAACTGTCGGCGTTCTCAAACCCGCGCGTCGGCGGCATCATCGCCATGGGCATCGACGAAGGCGACGCCGTCATCGACGTGCAGATGTCCGACGGCACGAGCGAGATCTTCATCGGCACGAAGGCCGGCAAAGCGATCCGCTTCGGCGAAGACGACGTGCGTGGCATGGGCCGCACCGCCTACGGCGTCCGCGGCATCCAGCTGCGCGAAGGCGACGAAGTGGTCGCCATGCAGGTCGCCAAGCCCGGCGGCACGCTGCTGACGGTCACTGAAAAGGGCTACGCCAAGAACACGTTGCTCGACGAATACCGCGTCACCGGCCGCGGCGGCCTTGGCGTCAAGAACGTTGAAGTGACCGAGAAGAACGGCCCCGTCGTCGCTATTACGCAGGTCCACGACAACGAAGAGCTGCTCGTGATCACCGAGCAGGGCAAGATTCGTCGCACGGCCGCCAACGAGATTCGGACCATCGGCCGCGCCACGCAGGGGGTCCGCCTGATGGACCTCGACGGCGACGACAAGATCGTGTCAGTCGCGCTGGTCGAGAAGGCCGAAGAAGTTCAGAACGGTTCTGAAGTGGTCGGAGAAGTGCCGAAGGTTCCCGATTCAGGAGAATCCGAATGAAGAAGCTAGCCGCCGCCCTCTTGCTTGTGCCCGCGACCATCATCATCGTTGGTTGCTCACGTCCGCCCGAACAGCAGTTCCTGACGCAGTATTTCCGCGCCGCCAAGGCGCGCGACAACACGACGGTGGGCCGCATGGCCGCCGTCGAGATCGATCCGCGCACGCAAGGATCGATCGAAGACTTTTCGATCACCAGCATCAGTGAAGAAACGCGCACGCCGCTGACCTTTACGGCGCTGATCGAGGCTGAAGCCAAGGCCAAGGAAACCGAACAGGCCTTCCTCAAAACCAAGATCGAGTACCAGAACGCCAACATCAAGGCGATCGAGGAAGTGCTGAAGATCGAGCAGACCAACTCGACGGCCAAGCTCACACCGGCCCAGGAGAAGATCAAGGCTGAGTGGAAGACCTGGCGAGAAGGCATCTCGGCTCACGCCAAGGCGACCGCCTCGGCCACCGCCGCTATCAAGTCCGGCACCGGCCTCGCCGAGGCGTCGCTGACGCAGCCCGGCCAGCCCGCACTCGACCCGAAGACGTTCACGGGCGAGACGATCAAGAAGGATGTGGTCGTCGCGGCGACCATGAAGACGCCGGATGGTGCGACCGCTCAGAAGACGCTGACGGTGACGATCGAGCGCGTCGCCGGCAACGGCCGCGAAGGTCGGCCGATCATTACGAAGATCGCTGGGCTGTAGAAGCTTACGCTCGTTCCAGCTTTGCGTATTTCGCGCGAAGCGTCTTCGTTCCTACCGAATTGAACCGGACGACCAACTTCTGGTCGTCCTGGAGATCCTCAACACTCACGACGGTGCCGGAGCCGAACTGGGCGTGCTTCACGCGCGCGCCCGGGCGCAGGCCAGGGGTTTGGTCCTCTTCCTCGTACTTGAAGTTCTGCGTCGGGACCTTCGCGTCGTCATCCTGGCGACCCGCCCGGTATCCGGCGGCAGGCTGACGCGGGCGGCCGTACGGGTTGGCGCGATACTCCCCCCATTGATTGCCGCGGGAGTTGGTTGAGTAGGACGACGAGACTGCGGGCAGGTCTTGTTCGACCAGGTCCAGCGGAATCTCTTCGATGAAGCGTGACGGCTCGGTGTTCTGGTACTCACCGAACACCCGTCGTCGTGCGGCGCTGGTAATCACCAACTGCTTTCGCGCGCGGGTGATACCGACGTAGAGGAGCCGTCGCTCCTCTTCCATCTCTGCTTCGTCCTCCCGCGAGCGCGAGTGCGGAAACAATCCCTCTTCGAGCCCGGCCAGGACGACGGTCGGGAACTCCAGGCCTTTGGCCGAATGCAGCGTCATCATCATGACGCTCGGATCGATCTTGCCCTGCTCCTTGTCGACGTCAGAGAGCAGCGACAGGCGATCGACGAACCCGCCAAGCGACGGCTCGTGCTCGCGCGACTCGTACTCGCGTGCGGCCGAGACCAGTTCCATCAGGTTCTCGAGGCGGCCTTCCGATTCTTCGCTGCGGTCTTCGCGCAGGTCCCGCAGGTAGCCTGATTGATCCAGCACCTTGCCCAGTAGTATCGAGACCGGCTCGTTTCTGGCCACCTCCGCCAGAGTGGTGATCATGTCCCTGAAGGCAGCCAACGAAGTGCCCTGCCGCGAGCTCAAGCGGCGGCCATCGACCGCGACCACCAGCTTGGTCCATAGCGAATTGATCGCGACCGTGGGCGCGAGGCCGGCGAACAGGGGCAGCACCACCCCGGACAAACCCGAAGGTTTGTCCCCACCCGTCAAATCCACGTCCGACACATCGACGCCTTCGAGTGCATCCATCACGCCCTTGCCGATGCCACGGGCGGGTGTATTGATCACCCGGCGCAGCGCCACGTCGTCGTGCGGATTCAGGATCAGCTTCAGGTAACTGAGCGCGTCCTTGATTTCACGACGCTCGTAGAAGCCGACGCCGCCGAGGACGACGTAGGGAATGCCGGCCGCACGCAGCGAGTCTTCAACCGCGCGCGACTGGGCGTTGGTGCGATACAGCACCGCCATCAGCGACCGCGCATCCTCCTGGATCGCCGCTCGCGCAACCTTGGTGATGTACTCCGCCTCGTCCAGTTCATCGGCGCCGCGGAAGTAGCGGATCTTGGCGCCGCCCTTCTGGTCGGTCCAGAGCGCCTTTTCCTTGCGATTACGATTGTTCGCAATCACGGCCGACGCGGCCTGCAGAATCACTTCCGTCGAGCGATAGTTCTGCTCCAGGCGGACAATGATCGCTTCAGGAAAGTCCGTCTCGAAGTCGAGAATGTTCCGCAGGTCGGCGCCGCGCCACTTGTAGATCGACTGGTCAGGGTCGCCGACGACGGCGAGGTTGCGGTGGCCGCCGGCGAGCTGAGTGATCAGCAGATATTGAGGCCGGTTGGTGTCCTGATACTCGTCCACCATGACGTACTTGAACCGGCGGGCATAGCGCTCGCGGACGGCCGGCGCCTTGTCAAACAACTCGACGGTCTTCAGCAGCAGGTCGTCAAAGTCGAGGGCGCTCGCGTCTTTCAGCGCCTTCAGGTAGCCCTCGTACAGCTTGCCGATTTCGCGGTCTTTCGGATTCCACGTGCCGGCAAAGGTATCGGGGCCTTCCATCCGGTTCTTGGCGGCGGAAATGCGGCCCAACACCATCCTGGGCTTGTACGTCGCATCGTCCATGTGGTACTCGCGCAGCAGCAGCTTGATCACCGACTGCTGATCAGCCGAGTCATAGATCGTGAAATCGCGACTGAGACCAATGGCCTGGGCTTCGCGCCGAAGCAGGCGTGCGCACAGCGAGTGAAACGTGGACACCCACATGGCGCGGCAATCGGTGTCGAGCAACTTCTCGACCCGCTCGCGCATTTCCTGCGCGGCCTTGTTGGTGAAGGTGACGGCCATCACCTCATCCGGGTGAGCCAGCCCCTCTGAAACAAGGTAGGCAATACGATGCGCGATCACGCGCGTCTTGCCAGAACCCGCGCCGGCGAGAATCAGGAGCGGCCCGTCGGTCTGTTGTACTGCTTCTTGCTGAGCAGGGTTTAGCGAGGAAAGAAGATCCAACCTGGCTATTCTACCGTGACACTCTTTGCCAGGTTCCGCGGTTGATCAACGTCGCAGCCGCGGCGCACCGCAATGTAGTACGACAGAAGCTGCAACGGGATCGACAGCACCACTGGCATCAACAGCGGACTCGTGGCAGGAACTGCAACCAACGAGTCGTCGCTGCCGAGTATTTCCTTGAGCGTCGCATCTCCGGCCGTGGTCAAGGCGATGATCGAGCCGCCGCGGGCCTTGACCTCCTGGATGTTCCCCTGCATTTTTTCGAACACGTGATCGTGCGTCGCCAGTGCCACTACTGGCATCTTCTCGTCGATCAGGGCGATGGGACCGTGCTTCATCTCGCCGGCGGGATA